>DPRZ01000173.1 GCA_003538525.1 Neisseriales bacterium | reverse complement strand
ACTGTAAATTTATTAGACACCCCATTTCCAATGCGTGGTGATTTAGCTAAACGTGAACCTAAAATGCTGGAAAAATGGACTACCCAACACCGTTATCAAAAATTGCGTCAAATTGCTCAAGCCGAGGGGCGGAGTAAATTTATTCTTCATGATGGACCTCCCTATGCAAATGGTCAATTACATATTGGGCATGCGACGAATAAAATTCTTAAAGATATCATTATTCGCAGTAAAACCTTGGCGGGTTTAGATGCGCCGTATGTGCCAGGTTGGGATTGTCATGGTTTGCCCATCGAACTAAATATTGAGAAGAAATTTGGTAAAACTTTAGAGCCACGTGAATTCCGTAAGAAATGTCGTGAGTATGCCAATGAACAAATTGAGCAACAAAAAGCCGATTTTATTCGTCTTGGCGTGTTAGGTGATTGGAATAATCCGTATAAAACTATGGATTTTAAAACCGAAGCTGGAATTGTGCGCGCTTTGGGTGAAATCTATAAAAATGGCTATTTATTTAGCGGCGTTAAGCCCGTGCATTGGTGTATCGATTGTGCGTCAGCATTAGCTGAGGCGGAAGTTGAGTATTACGATAAAGTTTCACCAGCGATTGATGTGGCGTTTAGGTTAGTAGGTGATAAGCAAGAGCATAAAGATAACCTTGTCTTATTAGAGAAAGCTTTTAATTATAAGTTTCCGCAAGACTTCTCGGAAGTTGATGCGGTTATTTGGACAACTACGCCATGGACATTGCCAGCGAATCAAGCAATTTGTGCTGGTCCAGAAGTTGAATATGCTTTGGTAAAAGTAGATAGTCTCACGAATCAACCTTTGTTAAAAGAAGTTCATAGATATTTGATTATTGCAAAAAATTTAGTAGAAGATGCCGTAAAACGTTATTCATTTAATAATGAAGTTGAAGTTGTAGCTACTACCACTGGTTCTGCATTGGAACATATTAAATTTCAACATCCATTTTATGACCGCCATGTGCCAATTATTTTGGGTGAACATGCGACTGATGATGCAGGTACTGGTTTGGTACATACTGCTCCAGCTCATGGGATGGATGATTATTTGGTTGGTTTGAAATATAATTTGGATTTACATAATCCAGTTGGTGGTGATGGAAACTATATCAGTACGACCGAATTATTTGCGGGTATGAATGTATTTGCAGCCAATGCAAAAGTGATTGAAGTTTTGACTGAACGCAAGCGCTTAATGAAACAAGACGACATTACGCATAGTTATCCATGTTGCTGGCGGCATAAGTCAAAAATTATTTATCGCACCACAGGTCAATGGTTTATTGGGATGGATAAAGCTGGCGTAGATGGCATCACGTTGCGTGAGCAAGCGAATCAAGCCGTGGATGATACCTTGTTTTTCCCTGCTTGGGGACGTGCGCGTTTGGAAGCGATGATTAAAAATCGTCCAGATTGGTGTGTTTCGCGGCAACGTCAATGGGGTGTACCAATGACCTTCTTTGTGCATAAAGAAACTGGTGTGTTGCATCCTGATAGTTATGCGATTTTACAGGCCGTTGCGCAAAAAATTGAACACGATGGGATTGATGCGTGGTTTGAATTGAGCGCTGAGCAGTTGCCAGAATTTGATTTAAATGATTATGTGAAATTAAAAGATACTTTAGATGTGTGGTTTGATTCGGGTACTACGCATTTAACCGTGGTCGATCAACGTCCAGAGTTACAAAAAGCTAATTTAGCCGCGGATGAGCCAGCGGTTGATTTATACCTTGAAGGATCTGATCAACATCGCGGGTGGTTCCAATCTTCCTTACTAACTGCGTGTGCTGCTAAAGGTCATGCACCCTATAAACAATTACTAACCCACGGTTTTGTGGTGGATGGTAATGGGCGTAAAATGTCTAAATCAATTGGCAATATTGTTGCGCCGCAAGAAGTAATTAATAAATATGGTGCGGATATGTTGCGCTTGTGGGTTGCTTCTACCGATTATTCGGGTGAGTTAACCATTTCCGATGAGATTTTAAAACGCGTTAGTGAATCGTATCGTCGGATTCGTAATACTTTGCGTTTCTTACTGGCGAATTTAAATGATTTTGAGGTGAGTAAAGATAGCGTTGCGCTCGATGATATGCTTGAAATAGATCGTTATGCAGTAGCGTATGCGGCAAAATTACAATCGCGGGTGGTTGAGCAACTTTATCCAAGTTATCAGTTCCATTTGATTGTCCAAGAGTTAGTTAGCTATTGTTCGGAAGAGTTAGGCGGTTTTTACCTTGATGTGTTAAAAGATCGTTTATATACCGCTAAAGCCGATGGGCATGCACGGCGTTCGGCACAAACTGCGTTATATCATTTGAGTAAAGCGTTGCTTGGCATGTTATCGCCAATTTTAGCTTTTACCGCTGATGAAGCGTGGGAAGTGTTAGTTAATGATGCCGATGATTCGAGCTTATATCATACGCATCATCAATTACCTGCTGTGGCAACAGCAAATGAATTGCTGGTTAAATGGGCTAAAATTCAAGAATTTAGAGTGAGTGTGCTGAAAGAATTAGAGACTAAACGCAGTGCTGGATTAATTGGCGCGTCGTTGCAAGCCGAATTAATTATTCATGCCGATGCTGAACTGTATCCATTACTAAATTCGCTGGCTAATGATTTGAAATTTGCTTATATGGTTTCAAAAATCAGTCTGCTTCAAGCGGCGACGACTTCGGTTGAGGTGGTAGTGAGTGAACAAGCTAAATGTGAACGCTGTTGGCATTATGCAGCGGATATTGGTAATAGCACCGAACATCCAACACTGTGTGGACGTTGTGTGGAAAATTTAACTGCTGCTGGCGAAATTCGTCACTTTGCTTAATCATTAAAGGAATACTATGTCATTGAAAAATTTGTCATTGCGTGGGCGCTGTGGTTTATTATTTTTAAGCCTCGTGCTAATTGGAATTGACCAAGTCACTAAATACATCGTGCGCACTAATTTATTTGAATTTCAAGTCAAAGAATTTTTACCCTCATGGAATTGGGTGCTCGTTTATAACGAGGGTGCGGCATTTAGTTTCTTGGGTAGTCAAAATGGCTGGCAGAAAATTATGTTTGGCGCTATCGCGCTGCTAGTTGCGGTGGCTTTGATTTATTTTCTCTTACGTAAAAACTATCAATTAATTGCGGGCTTTGGCTTTAGCCTAATTCTTGCGGGTGCGGTAGGTAATTTAGTTGATCGTCTTTTAGCTGGTAAAGTTACCGATTTTATCGATTGGTATGTTGGCGCGCATCATTGGCCAGCGTTTAATTTTGCCGATAGTTGCATTTCGGTGGGCGTAGCTTTACTCATAATTGAAAGTATTTTTTTTAGTAAGCAAAAATAATGAAGAAAATTATTTTAGCCAATCCACGTGGTTTTTGCGCTGGAGTTGATCGGGCGATTACCATTGTGGAAAAGGCCTTAGAAAAATATGGTGCACCTGTGTATGTGCGCCATGAAGTTGTGCATAATAAATATGTCGTTGATGGTTTGAAACAGCGCGGTGCGATCTTTATTGAGGAAATTAAAGATGTACCTGAAAGTAGCATCTTGATTTATTCAGCGCATGGTGTACCGTTAGCGATTCGCGAAGAAGCCTTGGCCAAGAATTTAACCATGGTTTTTGATGCCACTTGCCCATTAGTGAGTAAAGTGCATGTCGAAATCAAAAACTTGCATCGGCAAAATTATACGATTATTATGATTGGACATAAAGGTCATCCTGAAGTTGAGGGTACAATGGGGCAAGTTACCGATCATATTCATTTGATTGAAAATGAAGCCGATATTGATAGCTTATTGATTCCACGTGATATTGAAAAAATTGCAGTAGTAACGCAAACTACTTTGTCGGTGGATGAAACTAAGTCGATTATTGCTAAATTAATGCAGGTTTTCTCTAATTTACGCTTACCTAAAAATGAAGATATTTGCTATGCAAC
>DPRZ01000165.1 GCA_003538525.1 Neisseriales bacterium | reverse complement strand
TGAACTTGATTCAAGTTTTGCTTAGCACTGAGTGTGTCATCAAACGATTTCAGACCTACTTGATATGCAGAATAAGTATCTTTATAGTTACTTTCTGCACTATTGCCAGCCTGTTTGAGTAATTGATAACGTTCGTTGGTAATTTGGTTGGTGGCTAAATCATTATTGATATCGCGTAGTGCCTTATGCACCGTATCAATATAATTTACGTAGGCCGATTTGGCTTGACCTTTATAGCTACTGGCTTGACCAAATACCGCTGGATTTAATGACCAATTAATGAAGTTCATTTGAATAGTGCTGCTGAAGCTTGATGGCATATTTGCTATTCCACCACTGGTTCCGCCCGCTGGACCAAGACCAAGCATAAATGAGGGTAGAAGTTGAGTATAAGTGGCGGTTACGTCTTGGGCATAAATTTTATACTCTAGTGCAGCAACTGCCACGTCTGGGCGATTGCCAATAACTTTAGCTGGTAAGCTTGAAACATTTGCATAACTAGTTTCAACTTTGGCAAATTCTGCGGTATGATATTCGGTACCAGGCATATCACCAAGCAAGTAATTAAGGGCGTTTTGACATTTAATGATATTATTTTGGATTGCCTTAACTTGGCTTAGCGCTTGGTAATATGATTGTGTGGCATTAGTAGTCGTCTCTAGTGCAGCAAGCCCTACGCGTTTATTATTTTGTTTAATTTGCATTGATTTAGTCAAATCATTCAGATTGTCCTGGTTTAACCGGAGTTCTTCTTTCTGGGCGATCAAAGTGTAATACGCGCTAGTTGTTTGGGCTATTACATCCAGCTTACTTCCTTCATACTGCATTTTGGCTGCTTCAACACCTAATTCAGCAGCTTTCTGCTGTGCAATTATATTAAATATGTTCAATGAATTATAACCCGCATACATACCGTATATCAATTGTGGTTGTGGCATTAATGGTTGCAGATTAAAGAATCCTGTCAATGCACTCAGGCTAGGAATCCAGCTCATTTCTACACTTAGCAGGCTTGCTCGTGCCTGCTCGATATTAGCTTTGGAGGCTGCCAAACTATCATTATTTTTTAATGCGCTTTCAATAATTCGATTCAAATCAGGATCGTTGAATTTCTGCCACCAAGCTATGTAGGGTAAATTACTCTCGGCGGGATTACTTTGATAATTCCATGAACTTGGTAATTTTACACTGGGATCTGGACGATCTGGTGCCATTAATGAGCAAGATGTTATTAAACCTGTTAGTACTAGAAGTGGGCTAATTTTATAGAACATAATCCTCAACTTAATTTAGTAGAAATTTGCGAGAGTTCATTCTCGATTTCAAGGGTTAAATTTTGTGCCGCCGGTAAATTAATTTGGCTAGAGTTTAGGTAACTTAAACTAATAATCTTATCCGCAATGTGCTGTAGCGCAAGATTCACATTTTGAATTTCCAAGCGTTCAATTTGCGAACATTTTTCAAGCTTCAAGTCAGCGACTAAATTATTTAATTTTAAAATATCTTTAAGTAAAACATTCGTTAACTGGAATATTTTATTATTTTTAGTACCAGTTTTAGCAACGTTAAATAATTGTGTCATGTTTTTGAGTATCATATTTTTAGTTCGTAGTGCATTTAAGTACGTTAAATTTTGCCGCCCAAACCAAAAATATTCAATGCTAATACATAAAGCGAATCCAATAAACGTGCAAATTAAACGATCATTTATGTAATACATTAAATTAAAGCTGCTAGTATTACTCCATTCTTTAGTAATGTCGGAAAAAGCAGTCGAAAATATCACAAAATACTGATAAGGAATTTGACTAAAAAACACCATTGCGCCAATTAGTAGCGTAGTGATAATAATTAGCAAACGAAAATCCCAATGAATCAAATGCCACAAAATAGCAACCACGGCAACGCCGAGAATCGTACCATAAATCCGCAGACTGGCTTTTTTAATCACATCATGTGCATCAAAGCTGGAATATATTGCCGTTATGGTAATTAAAATCCAGACACTATGCGGAAGATGAGAAAACTGATAGATCGATTGCGCAATAATGACGACTATTACAATCTGTATATAACGCTGGGTATATAAATCTAAACTTTTAAGCATATTTTATTCCAGACAATTATTAGTTGTTGCAAAGAAAATTTGATTCCATCAGGCAAATCTGCAATCGCTAAATAATCTGCTTGTATTGATTCACTCAGCGTAATTTTTTGGCAAAGCTGCTCACAAATATCCGCAGATTGAAGTAATGCTTGAGAATTAATTGGCAGTATTTGTGTTCTTAATGCAGTCATATAAGATGAGATATGCAGTAAAGAAATATTAACTCTTCGAGCAGAAAAAGTAAACTCTTTTTGAGTTAAACCAGAAGTTATACGATAAAGTCCAATTAGGTGTTTTGAATTGGCAAAATTAGTTTCTCCCGCTGCTAAAGTGCGTTGTATTGTCACTAATTCATGTAAACACAAATAAAAGGCGCGCGCCCAGATTCTATTACAATAAACTCTGGGGAATAAATTCATAAATGCAATAATTACAATTAAATAGATTATGCACATAACGATTAAGTTATAGTACACATCAAAATTACCACTTACGTTTAAGGGTGGTAAGATCAAACCCAATAAATAACAAATTAGCGCAATTGCAGCAAAAAACTGAATTTTTCTGCCTAGCCAATATAAGAGGCTAAGCAAAAATCCGTTCACAATCACCGTAGCTAAATTATGGTTAACTACCAGATTAACACAGATATACCAAATGATGGCAATTACGATAAATAACACCACAATTTGCTGTTTGCGGATATGGCTTGGTGATGCTGCCGCCGCTATAATGCCCATTCCAAAGATGGGTAATAATTGATTGATATATGGTGGGCCAAACATAAAATTGACCAAAAAAATACAGATGAACACATATAAGGTATGGAAGGTATTGACTCGAATGATTCCATATTGATCATATTTATTTAGTGCATCACTTAGTTTGGATATAGACATATGCACTTACACCAGGATTAAGCGGATATTGTGGATCAGGGTCACTAATTTCAATCATTAATGGTACTCGCTGCGGTAAATTTAACCACTCATTATTCGCAGAAACAACCTGCTGTTGTGAGCGCGCAGTCGTATTTTGGCGATCGGTTGCCCATAAATTATTGACGATTACACCATGAAAAACCCGCTCCAACCCGTACATTCTTAGCCAGATAAGAGCTTTGTCTCCAGGGCGAACTTTGCGTAAATCAGTTTCATTCATATTCGCTTGGATAAACCAGTTAGCGGTATTAATAAATGAAAATAGCGCTTGGTGCTGGGAAACTGGCGTTCCTATTGATAAAAACATATTATCAACAACTCCATCGCTACCAGCACGAACCATGGTTTCATCTAGATTAATTTTATCAATATTCATGCTAGCCTTAGCTTGCTCCACGGCTTGTTGTTTTTGAGCTACGCGACTTTGATCAATTTTTAACTGAGTGAGATCTGAATTAACTTGTTGCTCAAGCGATTGCATTGAGTACTTGGTACTTTTTAGCTCTAACTCTGAGACCGAATTACTTGCCAACGGGTTACTTTTTATCGCATATTCAGTTTTGGCTTTATCCAGATTTATTTGTGAACTTTTTAGTGCGCTATTATCTTTTATAATTTGCTGAAGTTGTTCATCCAGACTGCTTTTGGCTTGCTGATAAGCCGCCGTACTTTTAGCTAAGGACTGTTTATATGGTTCATCATAAACCTGAAACAAAGGTTGTCCCTTTTGAACTTTTTGTCCATTTTTAACATAAATTTTAGAAATATACCCAGAAACATCCGCCGCAACCGTCTGATTGTTAGCAACTACAAAGGCATTATCCGTAAATGG
>DPRZ01000053.1 GCA_003538525.1 Neisseriales bacterium | reverse complement strand
TTAATCAATGAACCAGCCAATATTATTCATGATAAATTAGCTAATCCGCTAATTGCAATCTTGCCGTTATTTGTAGTTGGTGTGGCAAACTTTATTTTTACTCGTCTAATCCCGCTTAGTTATGGTAAAGAATTTACGTTCATGCTCTCAGGTAAACCTGTAGTAATTGAAATTGGTAAATTAACTGCAATTTGGGCGGTTGAAGCAGCGCTAATTTTAGGAATATTATGTGTAATTTTGTTTGCTTTTAAACCAGTTATAAAGAACTTTGCCGAAGGCAGTAAAGCTGCAATTAGTGGTGCGCTCTTAGCCTCATTAAATACCGCATCCGAGTATGGTTTTGGGGGTGTAATTGCAGCAATGCCAGGATTTCTAGTGGTAGCCGCTGGCTTAGAGCACATTCCCAATCCTTTAGTTAATGAAGCTGTTTCAATTACGACCCTTGCAGGAATTACTGGCTCGGCTTCAGGTGGTTTAAGCATTGCGCTTGCTGCGATGTCAAGCCATTTTATCGAAGTTGCAACAGCAATGCACATTCCACTAGATGTCTTTCATCGGATTGCCGCCATGGCATCAGGTGGAATGGATACACTACCTCATAATGGTGCTGTAATTACAGTCTTAGCCGTAACCGGTCTTAGCCACAAGCAGTCCTATAAAGATATCTTTGCGATTACCTGTATCAAAACTTTAGCCGTGTTCTTTGTAATTCTTTTCTACTATACAACAGGCTTATATTAAACTCAGCGTTTTAACTCACGAGGCAAGCGATTAACTTATATGGTGGAGAGATAATTTTTATCACTTCACCTAAACTTTAAATTGCACTCCATAACTTTCACTCCAACCCATTTTAAACATTGGATTTTAAATATGAATAACCTGACGCTTTTAATGCCCATCGCCATAGTCGGTGGCTTAATTATCATCTGCTTATTAGTGGTCTATGCTAAATTGCGCAGTCTAAATCAGACTAATTTGCAAAACACCCAACTCCAAAATGAGTACAACGAATTAAATGCGCTGCATGCAAAATTAGACTCTGATCAGACGCATTGCAAACAAGAACTGGCGCGAATTAATCAAGCACTCCTTGAGCAACACACGATGACTAAAGAATTTGAGCTGGAAAATAAACAGCTGCAACGTAACAACTTGGAATTAAGTTCAGCGAAAAGTCGTCTAGAAGTTGAGAATGAACACCTCAAACTAGCCTATCAACAATTAGAAAAGCTGTTAGTTGAGTTAAAAATTCAAATGAATAGCGAATTTAGCAACCTAAAAAATCTCGCCATTAATGAACTGAAAGAACGAGCAGATAACTCACTCCGTGATATAAGCAAGGAAAACGTAGTTCTGCCCTTGCAAGAATATCTTAAAGATTTACAACTTAAAATCAATGAATTAACCTTAGAAACTAAAGTTATTAATCGTAATTCGGTTGATTTAAATTTACAAGCCCAAAATTTAGCTTTAGCCTTAACTAAAGATAGCAAGAAAAAAGGCGAATTTGGCGAAATGATTTTAGCCAATATCTTGGAAAGCGTTGGATTGCAACAACATGTTAGTTATACCGAGCAAGCTCAAATTACGCTAAATGATAAGCGCCTGATTCCAGATGTAATTATTAATTTACCCCATAATCGCGCAGTGGTGGTTGATAGCAAAAATATTATTCAACGTTATTACGAAAGTATTGTTAATCAGGAAGATAAGAGCAAGGCTATCTTAGATGCAATTAAAATAACCATTAAAAGCCTCAGCAATAAAGATTACCTGCAAGCCGTAGAGCAAGCGATTGGCAAAGCGGTTTTTGATTATGCAATTATGTTTATTCCCAATGAAGGTTTATTTGGGTTAATAATTGAAGAAGATCAAAAATTGAGCGGTGCGCTACTTCGTGATGCCTACAAACAACGAATTTTTATAGCTGGTCCATCAACGTTATTAGTGTTGTTAGGTATGATTGAGCGCGCTTGGGAAACCTACCAAGTTGAAGAGCGTGCCGAAGAAATTATTCGTCTAGCCGTAGAGTTAACCGATAAATTTAAAATTAGTTTACAAAAAATCGCTGATTTAGGCAATACGATTCGTCAAACTGGCACTAAATATGATGAAGTAATTAAATCATTAGATAATGGTACAGCGGGTAGCGCAATTGCCAAATTAGATAAATTAGCCCTACTTTCAGGTGAAAAACGTCAGCTCGCTCGAATTGTAGAAGTTGGTCAAATTACAACTCGACTACCGAGTAGCGCTCGTGATGAAGAATGTAGTGGTGTAAGCAAAGGTTCTCGTTCAACTAATTACAGCCACGAAGATTAAATGAAGAGTTCAGTATTGATCAGATTTGTTACCCAGACTATCAATGAATAAAGCCAGTCTTTTATGGCTTATAGGTTTATAATTTTAGTAAAATCCGAAATACTCAAAAATAGGCTTGACTTGTGATAATATCTAATTGTTATTTTAAATTTAAGTAGATTTAATCCATTTTAGGAGCAATATAATGTTTGATGATCTAACCGAAATTGAACTAGCCAAACTCAAATCAGTACTTGAAAAAAGCTATGATATCCAAAGTGATTTTCTCTCAAAAAACTTTGAGGAAAGTCGCTTACATGCATTAGCCAAATTAAATCATTTGGATTATCATCAAGATACTCGAGAAATACACGAAAAAGTTGGCGAACAAACCCCGCGTAAACAATTTCGCCTACACGACAACTTCATTCGCGGCAGTAAACGCTAATTAATTTAGTATTGTAAAGCGCTAAGAAGCCTAATAAACTACAAGCCGCCAGATGGAGATTACCCACTAGCGGCTTTTAACTAATTCAAACCTTGCTTAACTAACTGAATTGATGCTCAAATCTAACGATTTGTTCAAGACATTTAGTTACGCAAGCGAAGTTAAACTAGAGCATAAATTATTTTAGATTATAAAAGGCTTTTAAACCTGGATAAATTGCGTTTTCACCTAAAATTTCTTCAATACGCAGTAATTGATTATATTTTGCAATCCGATCAGAACGCGATAATGAACCAGTTTTAATCTGTCCACAATTTAAACCAACCGCCAAATCAGCAATCACAGCATCTTCAGTTTCACCCGAACGATGTGACATAACTGTCGTATAATTAGCCGTTTTAGCCATTTCTACCGCTTCAATAGTTTCAGTTAACGTACCAATTTGATTAATTTTAACCAATAATGAATTAGCTAAACCTCTTTCAATACCATTGGCTAAAATTTTTGGATTAGTTACAAATAAATCATCGCCAACAATTTGAATACGTTTACCTAAGCGTTCAGTTAATAGCTTCCAACCTTCCCAATCTTGCTCGGCCATACCATCTTCAATTGAAATAATTGGGTAAGTATTTACTAAATTTTCTAAGTAATCAACCATTTGTGCTGGAGTTAGATGTAAATCTTCAGCCGTTAAATGATATTGACCATCTTTAAAAAATTCTGAAGCCGCACAATCCATTGCAATCACAATGTCTTTACCAGCAACGTAACCAGCTGCAGCAATGGCTTCCAAGATAATTTTAATCGCTTCTTCATTAGTGTTTAAACTTGGTGCAAAACCACCCTCATCACCGACCGAAGTTGGATAGCCACGTGAATTACAGATTTTTTTCAGGGCTTGAAAAACTTCTGAACCATATCGTAATGCTTCTTTGAATGATGGTGCACCAACAGGCATAATCATAAACTCTT
>DPRZ01000253.1 GCA_003538525.1 Neisseriales bacterium | reverse complement strand
GCGTGAGAACAGCTTTATTTTAAGTCGATAATAAAAAATTACAATTTGTACTGGAAATGCGATGAGCACAGATATTCAAAAACGCGTTAAAAAAGCTGGGCAGTTGCCTGGTACACCAATTTATACGGGTAGTAAATTAGAAGTAATTCCTCAAGTTACGATTGCCACATATAATAATCATGAGTTCAATCAGCAGGTTTATGCACAACTGGATCAACAATCAATTCAAGCTAAGGATGATTTCATTACATGGATTCATGTTGAGGGTTTACGTGATATTCACCTGATTGAACAAATCGCCGGAAGCTATAAGCTTCATCCCTTGAGTGTCGAGGATATTTTAAATGTGTCACAACGCTCTAAAATAGAGGACTTCGATGATTATATTTTTATTACGTTAAAAATTCTCTCATGGGATCATAAGCTGGGTAAAATGAATACCGAGCAGCTTAGTTTAGTAATTGGCCAAAATTTTGTTTTGTCATTTAGTGAAAGTCCGTTTCCTGCCTTTAATCTCATCCGTGAACGTCTACGCACAGGGCATAGTGTGCATCTGCTAGAAAATGGCAGTGATTATTTAGCCTATCGTTTGATGGATACCACGATTGACCAATATTTTGTAGTTTTGGAAAAAATTAGCGATAAGATTGAGAGCATCGAAGAAAATATTATCATTAGTCCGACGCAACAAAATGCACGGGAAATTTTTCAATTGAAGCATAAAATTTTGTTATTGCGTAAAACCGTATGGCCAATTCGCGAAGAAATTAGCCATCTATTGCAAGCCGATCATAAATTTATTACCGCATTTACGCGGCTTTATTTACGTGATTTGTATGATCATGTTGTGCAGGCAATTGATGCAGTTGAAACTTTGCGTGATATGGTTTCCAGTATCATGGATATTTATTTGTCCTTGGTGACTAATAAAATGAATGAAATCATGAAAGTATTAACGATTATTTCAACGATTTTTATTCCGATAACGTTTGTCACTAGCCTGTATGGCATGAATTTTAAATATATGCCCGAGCTGGATTGGCACTATGGTTATCCTGCTGCACTGGTGGTGATGGGATTGATTTCATGTGGTATGCTACTGTTTTTTCGCCGTAAAAAGTGGATCTGATAGCTAAATTAGCCGTTATTTAATTAAATAAGTACCTATGTGCAGATAGCATGCCTTAGCAATACGCGATAATATGCTGAGCTGTGTTAAAATAACTACTTGTTTTCCTCTATAGAAATTAGTCATTGCGACGCATGCCACAATTAAATACCCCACTCAAAATTTTAAATCATACCTATGGCTATTCTTGTTTTCAAGGACAGCAAGAGACTATTATTAACCATGTTTTAAGAGGTGGGAGTGGATTGGTGCTACTGCCAACAGGCGGTGGTAAATCATTGTGTTATCAAATTCCTGCGTTATTACTTGATGGAGTGGCGATCGTTGTTTCACCGCTGATTGCGTTGATGCAAGATCAAGTGGCAAGTTTAACTGAACTTGGGGTGGCGGCGGTTTATTTATCCTCGGCGTGTGAATTTAGTGACAATCAAACTTCAATTCAAAAAATTCGCAATGGTTTAGTGAAGTTAGTTTATGTCACGCCTGAAAAATTAGTCAGTGAATGGTTTTTAAGTTTTCTTAGTCGGATTAAAATTAGCTTATTTGCCATCGATGAAGCGCATTGTGTGTCGCATTGGGGACATGATTTTCGTCCCGAATATCGTCGTCTTGAAATTTTGGCTAAATTTTTTCCTAAAACTCCGCGTTTAGCTTTAACTGCTACGGCGGATTATTATACCAAAACCGATATTTTGCATTATTTACGTTTGAAAGATGCTCCATTATTTAGTTCGTCATTCAACCGTGCAAATTTATATTATGCAGCATTAGAGAAAAATAATGGCAAAAAACAACTTACCGATTTTATTCAGCAGCACAAAAATGATGCGGGAATTATTTATTGTAATTCACGTAAAAAAGTCGATGATGTAACAACTTTCTTGAATGCTCAAGGGATAGCCGCGATTAATTACCATGCCGGCTTGGATAATGTCACGCGGAGTGAACATCAAACCCAATTTTTGCAAAGTTCCTCGATGTTGATGGTTGCAACTGTTGCCTTTGGTTTGGGGATTGATAAACCCGATGTGCGTTACGTCTATCATTTTGATATGCCTCGCTCAATTGATCATTTCTACCAAGAGTCGGGGCGAGCTGGGCGCGATGGTATGGCGGCTAATAGCGTAGTTAATTATGGTTTCAAAGAAATATTTGAGCTTTCACAAATGATTCTAACTAGTGAAGTTGAGGATCTAAAAAAACGTTATGAATTAGATAAATTAAAGAAAATGATTGCTTATTGCGATAGCATTACTTGTCGTCGGCAAACTTTGCTGATGGCATTGAGTGAAGAATCGGAAAGTTGTGGGCATTGTGATGTTTGTTTGAGCCAAAATAATTTAGTCGATAGTTCAGTGTTAGCGCAAAAAATTTTATCGGCAATTTATCGCATGCAGCAGAAATTTGCAATCGGGCAGGTGATTGATGTCTTACGTGGCAAAGCGACTACTCCAGTGCAAGTTTGGGAGCAGCATAAATTATCGACCTTTGGCATTGCCAGTGAACATAGCGAAAAAGAATTACGCCGTTCGATTCGTCAATTGTATAGCCAAAATTTACTCGATATTGATTTTATGACGGGGGCGCTTAAATTGAATGCTAATTCATTGGCGGTTATGCGCGGCATCCAACAAGTTTGGCTGAAGAAAAATCCGCATAAAATTATTGAGTCAATTCAGTTAAATCAATGGCTTAAGACTGAGCAAGAAGAACGAATTTATCATAATTTACTCAATTGGCGGCACACCATGGCAATTCGTCACAAAGTATCGCATCATGCAATTTTATCCGATCGTAGTTTACGCGAAATAGTAAATTTAAAACCCAGTGATGAATTAGACTTACAATCAGTCTATGGAATCGGGAATGTTAAATTAGAGCGTTTTGGCGCCGATTTATTAAATTTAATCACCAAGTTATAATTTATAAGGTTATTTATGTATCGTAGTCAAAATCGTGGAATCATGGCAGGAATTCTGGCTGGAGTCTTTTGGGGAACGCCGTTTTTAGTGCCAATGGTCTTGGCTAATTTTAGCGGCTTAGAAATCACTTTTGGGCGATTTTTCTTTTTTGGTTTGATTAGTTTATTGTCATTGCCGAAATTAATTCGTGTGATGCAAAGTTTGACTATCCGCGAAATGCTACAGATAATTATTCTAAGTGCAACTGGGTTTTGGTTGTATAGTCTAATTTTATTTATGGGTGTGCGTGAGAGTAATGGGATTATCGCGTCACTAATTATTGGTAGTTTACCTGTGACGGTGACCTTATTTAGTCGACCAAATTTTAATCGGCGGCTGATTTTGGGCTTGATTTTAATTATCTTTGGTTTGGCGTGTTTATTGGTTTATCCGCTAGTTTTTAAGGCAAATTTAGCCAGTTTAAGTCAAGTTAGTCTTCGCGGCATAATTTTATTATTAATTGCACTGGTAATGTGGTCTTGGTTTGCACTGGCTAATTCAAGATTTATGGCGACGCATACTCATATCCGTAGTCTAGATTATTCATCGCTAATCGGGGTAGTGAGCTTAATTTTTATTCTACCAATTTTTGTTTTATCACATCATGGTACGTCACTCTTAATTCATCCTGAGCTAGTGAAATTTATCTTGTGGAGTATGGTGCTGGGTTTTGGAGCCTCTTGGCTGGCAAATATATTTTGGGCGTATAGTGCAAAAAACTGCCCACCATCTATCGGCGGGGCGTTAATTATTTCCGAAACTATTTTTGGTTTAGTCTATAGTTTTATGTTTGAACAACGCTGGCCGCTGCCAAATGAGTTGATTGCGATTATAAGCTTAATCATGGGGGTGATTGTGGTGATTAAATCCCA
>DPRZ01000108.1 GCA_003538525.1 Neisseriales bacterium | reverse complement strand
GCTTTTTCAGCAGCTTCTTTCAAACGTTGTAGAGCCATTACGTCTTTTTTAAGGTCAATGCCTTGGTCTTTTTGAAATTCAGCTACGATGTATTCAATCAAGCGTTGATCAAAATCTTCACCACCAAGGAAAGTATCACCATTAGTCGCTAACACTTCAAATTGGCTTTCACCATCAACGTCAGCAATTTCAATAATTGATACGTCAAATGTACCACCACCTAAGTCATAAACCGCAATTTTACGATCTTTACCTTCTTTTTTAGCTAAGCCAAAAGCTAACGCAGCTGCAGTTGGCTCATTGATAATCCGTTTAACATCAAGTCCAGCAATCCGACCAGCATCTTTAGTTGCTTGACGTTGGCTATCATTGAAATAAGCAGGTACAGTAATAACCGCTTCAGTAACTTCTTCACCTAAATAATCTTCAGCAGTTTTCTTCATTTTTTTCAAAATTTCAGCTGAAATTTGTGGAGGAGCCAATTCTTTATCATTAACTTTAATCCATGCATCACCATTTGGAGCTTTTACAATCGCAAAAGGCATCAAGCTAATATCTTTTTGTACTTCTTTTTCATCAAATTTACGACCAATTAAACGTTTTGACGCATAAATTGTATTTCTTGGATTAGTCACAGCTTGACGTTTAGCTGGCGCACCAACTAAAGTTTCACCATCGGTATAAGCAATAATTGACGGAGTTGTACGTGCACCTTCAGCATTTTCAATTACTTTTGGTTGACCATTTTCAATAACTGATACACATGAATTAGTTGTACCTAAATCGATTCCGATAATTCTTCCCATAATTAATTCCTTTTTAAAATTAGATTGCGCGGTGATTTACTCACGGCTTTATTCGTTTCTTAATACTTATCTAAGGCTGTTTAAATTTATTTCAAGCTTAATTCATCAATTTTTACAAATTATTTAATTATTTAGCAACTGTCACCATTGCAGCGCGTAATACTCGTCCATTTAACATATAACCTTTTTGCATAACCGCAACGATAGTATTTGAATCTTGCTCATGTTCATCCACAGTGCTCATCGCTTGATGTAGATTAGCATCCAATTTTTCTTTAGCTTGCGGGCTAATTTCTTTAATTTGCTGAGCATCAAAAATTTTAATCAATTGTTGCAAGGTTAAATCAACACCCATTTTTAACATTTCAAAATTACCCGATTGATCTTTAAGCGCCATTTCCAAATAATCACGTACCGTAATAACTTCACGCGCAAAATTACTAATTGCATAATCACGGGCTTTTTTTACTTCCTCTTGCGAGCGACGTTGTACATTTTGCATTTCCGCTAACATGCGTAATTTATCATCTTTTAACTCAGCTACTTCTTGTTCCAGTTTCGTAATTGGGTTAATTTCTTCAACAACTGGCTCAGCTGGTGCACTTAAGGTTTCAGCGGTATTCAGCGCTTCAGTTTCATTTTCAATGATGTTTTCAGTTGCTTGATTATTAGTTTCCATGAATTAATTTCCATTAAATAAAGTTAGTTTACTTTCATGTAAGGTATTTATGCAAATTTTCAAGACCATTTTAAATTTTTTAATTTACCGCGCGATTTTTTAATTTTTAGCTCGCTAAATTCAATCGAGTCCAACTAAATAAAAACAAATTCAACACACTGATTCATAATCAAATAATAATACACAACATCTTAAATTATTGATTGAATTTTCAATTACTTTGAGTTTAAATTAATTAAACTGAAATCATAAAAATTTATACTAAATTGAATTGATAGTCTAGCATCACCGTGCTACAATTGAGGAAGTAAAATTATTTTTACTTAGGAGATAAATCATGAAATTCGATATTATTCGCGCCAATCAACGCGGACACTTCAATTTTGGCTGGTTAGATACCCACCATACTTTTAGCTTTGGTGAGTACCATAATCGTGAGCGCATCCATTTCGGAGCACTGCGCGTGGTCAATGATGATATCATTGCCCCACAAAGCTCATTCCCTCTTCACCCACATCAAAATATGGAAATTATCACACTGGTGCTAACTGGGTCAGTTGAACATCAAGACAATCTGGGCAATAAGACTATCATTTGCGCAGGCGAAATTCAAACTATGTGTGCAGGCAGTGGGATTCTACATAGTGAAGCCAATCCATCTTATAATGAAGAACTCAGCCTGTTCCAAATTTGGATCCACCCACATCAAAGAAATCTTACGCCAAGCTACGCACAACGTAATTTTAGCGAGCAACTTGCCTACATCGATCAATGGCAATTATTGATTAGCCCTGATGCACACCACGATAGACTACAAATTAATCAAGAAGCGTATCTTGCACTTGGCGAATTTCAAAATCCTGATAAAGTGTTCAATTACACCTTGCATAATCCAAATCATGGGGTTTTTATTATGGTAATATCAGGACAGTTAAATTTAGCTGAGCACATTTTACATAATCGTGATGCAATCATGCTCAGCGATTGCACTGAAGTTAATTTTACAGTCAATCACTCAACGCGCTTATTGCTAATTGAAGTACCATTAACGATTACGTTATAACGCAACAGAAGGTAAATTTATTCAGCTGATTTCAACTAACCACGAAATAAACTTCGTCTAAAGCCTGATTTCATACAAATCTAGGTCTGAACAGTGTTAAAATCACGGGTTAAGGAGGATCGTTATGACCATACTTAACCTAAATAATGAATTAATCATGCTTGAAATAAGCGGTGCTGATGCCACAACTTATTTACAAGGACAACTCAGCAACGACATTCGCGAACTAGCAACTAAGCCATTCCAATTCTCCGCCCACCTAAATAACAAAGGGCGAATTTTAGCAACTTTCATCATTACTTCTCCGAGTGAAAATCTTTATTATTTAATCACCAGCCAAACCTTGGCAGATAAGATAATTCCACGTTTAAAGATGTTTATCTTACGCAGTAAAGTAAATTTAGTTTTAAGCACTAAAGCACTCAGTTTTAGCACTACACCACAAGACTCGATACATAGCCTACAACTCGCAGCCGAACATTTTTTAATTATCAGCACTGAACCAATTAATGACTCTAAAATTGATAGTAATGCGTGGCATAAAATTTTAGTCGAGTTACCTTTCCCGATGATTTATCTCGATACGCAGGAAAAAATAATTCCTCAACAGGTTAATTTTGATCTAATCGGCGGGATTAATTTCAAAAAAGGCTGTTATACTGGACAAGAAATTGTCGCACGCACACATTACCTTGGCAAAATCAAACGCCGCATGGCTAAATTCACCAGCCAAGTCGCACCACAAATTGGTCAGAGCGTCGTTAGCCCCAATTTAGACAACCAAGAAGTTGGCTTGATTGTTGATTTTTATCAAGCTGATAATCTATATCACGGTTTAATTTCACTCCAAAACGACTGCATTGCGAATATCTTCTTAGATGAGAGCAATCAGCACCAATTAAATTGTTTACCCTTAATTACTGAAACAGAAGGAAAATAGAATGCAGAATATTCATGTTATTAGCCACCCATTAGTTCAACATAAATTAACCATTATGCGCGATAAAGAGACTGGCACCAAGGCTTTTCGCGAATTAACTCATGAACTTTCGCAATTACTGGGTTATGAAGCCATGCGCAATATTCGCACAGAGCTAATTGATATTGAAACCCCAGTTGCTAAAACTAAATCCCCTGTTCTAGCGGGACGTAAACTGGCGTTAATCCCAATTTTACGTGCTGGTTTGGCAATGGCAGATGCAATTGCAGATTTTGTTCCCAACGCTAAAATTGGACACATTGGAATGTACCGTGATCCAGAAACCCATTTACCGATCGAATATTATTGCAAATTACCCAGCGATATCGAAGTCCGCGATGTATTTGTCTTAGACCCGATGTTAGCCACAGGCGGTTCGGCAATTTTAGCCATCGACGCATTAAAAGCTCGGGGCGCGAGTAATATTAAATTTGTGTGTATCTTAGCTGCGCCTGAGGGAATTGCCAAAGTGCAAGCCGCCCATCCAGATGTAGCAATCTACACCGCATCAATCGATGAAAAATTAAATGATCATCAGTATATTGTTCCTGGTCTTGGCGATGCTGGCGATCGAATTTTTGGTACTAAATAATGGCAAAACTTTATTTTCGTTATTCCGCCATGGATGCTGGAAAAACCTTAGATTTACTCAAAGTTGCTTATAATTACGAAGATCGTGGGCAGCATACCTTAGTAATTACCTCGAGCGTAGATCGTCGCGCGGGTGATAATAAAGTTAAGTCGCGAATTGGGTTTGATAAAGAAGCTCTCTCAACAAATACTGATGATAATTTATTTGAATTAGTCAAACAACATATGCAAGAGCAAACTACTGCCTGTGTCTTAGTTGACGAAATTCATTTCTTTAATCCAGAACAAATTATGCAATTATCCGATGTAGCCGATTATCTAAATGTACCAGTGATTTGTTATGGTTTACGCACCGATTATCGTGGACAAGTTTTTCCAGCCGCAAGCACTCTCTTAGCAATTGCAGATACGCTTGAGGAAGTAAAAACTATTTGTCATTGTGGTCGCAAAGCTAATTTTAATATGCTAGTACGAGATGGCGTAGCGATTAAAGAAGGTAGCCAAGTGGTAGTTGATGATGATGATCTAAAAAAAATTGATACCCGTTATGTGTCAGTATGCCGCCGTCATTGGAAAGAAGGCATCTACAAATAAGAAGACGGCACTCGTCTTATTTTATCAATAAACTCAGCACTTTCACACCATAGTAATATATAATTAGCCCTTAGTGGGTATAGAAGAATAGTAAAAATCTATACCCACCTTTATACCCACCATAAAGGTTAAGAGTTAATTTATAAATGAAAATCACAGACAAATCAATACAAGCCTATATTCGTCAGGCACAAAAAGACACTACTAAAAAATATGTGTATTACTCCATTGGTAATAACCTATGGTTGCGTGTACACACTAAGACTGGTAGTAGTGCATGGCGTTATAGAATAGCACTTAATGACGATTTAGTAAAATCAGGATATAAATTTTCTAACACCGTGATCGGGCATTACCCTGCCATGTCATTACTGCAAGCTAGATTAAAATCAGCGGAACTATTAGCACAAGTTAAAACTGGCATAAATCCAATTGAAGCTGCTAAACAACAAGAATCAAACCTAGTAACCCTTGAGCAAATATTTAACAAGTGGCTAACTGCTGCAACCATCAAACCGCTCACTCGTGAAAAGTTAACTGGGATGTATAACAACCATCTCAATAAATTGGCTAATCTACCAATCGAACGAATCACAGACAAAATGGCATGGGATACAATCATACAGCCAATTATTGATAATGGTAATCAACGCCAAGCTAATATAGTCCTGCAAAAATTAAAACAACTATGCACATTTGCCTATCAAACCCACATGATTAATAGCAACCAATTTGATCGATTAACTATACCAAATGAATACAAATCCAAGAAAATAAGAGAACGAACTTTATCGGTGGATGAGCTAGGTATATTTCTACCAGCATTAAAACAAGCCTATACCACTGGTTTAATCGATATGAGATACCACCACTTTATCAAACTAACACTATTACTAGGAACACGTAAATCAGAGCTGGCAACTCTTAAGTGGGAATCTTACAACCATGATAAGCAAACAATTTTATTAACTGAAACTAAATCAGGTGATAATTTACTTATAAAATTACCACGGCAAGCAATTACCCTATTTGAAGAGTTAAAAACACAACAAATTAATCAATACATATTTTACGGCATGAAAGCCAATCAACATTTAAGCATTAGAACATTACTAACTTATTTCAACAAAGTTACAGAATTAGCTGGAATAACTGAGTTAACTATCCATGATTTACGCCGCACGTTTAGCAGTCGCTTATCTGGGCTTAAATATAGATTGGAGTTGATCGAAAAAGCTACTAACCACCGCATTCAAGGCACAGCAAAGCATTACCAGCACGATGACATGCTAGAGGAACGCTACGAAATGTTACAAGGATGGGCGGATTATTTAGATGGCATAGTTATATGAGTAGCTCAAAATCTGTTTTGGATAATGCCATGGAATTATTGCCAGAACATAGACAATTAAAATTAAAAGCAAAACCCAAAGTGTTAATAGATGATTCGGGAATAAGGTTTGATAATCTTGGTATATGCTCAGGTATTTCTAGGCGAGACATTAGACGTACACTTAATATACAAGCAGTAAATAACATGGGAACCATATTGAGAAATTCTTTCAAATTTTCATGTAATGGAGCGCATAAAGGATTAGTTCTATACTACCTTGATCAAAAAACAAC
>DPRZ01000059.1 GCA_003538525.1 Neisseriales bacterium | reverse complement strand
GCATTTTTATAGGGATTATTTTTACGCCAGCTAACCAATGGTGATTTATCCAACATGAATAAACGTACCACCCGCGCAAAACCAACCGAAGTTAACCCAGCAACTAAGCCAATTACAATCGCGGCAATGAAAATTTTATCGTTATAAAACATTAAATTACGCTCAACGCGTCCAAAATAGGAATAATTACTCAAGATCGAAATTGAGACAACCCCGCTAATTGCAATACCAGTCATTTTAAAGAGGCTAAATTTAAGCCGCGAGGTTTTAATCAACTCTTCCAGCGCAAAGACAATTCCACCTAGCGGAGTATTAAATGCCGAGGCCAAACCAGAAGCCGCGCCAACAATTAACATGGTTTTACGCCGTTGCAAACTTAAATTACGCCCGAGTTGGTTCATGAGACTAGCGCCAATTTGCACGGTTGCACCCTCGCGTCCGAGCGTACCACCACTTAATGTACCGAGTGTAATCAAGAGAATTTTAGAAAAAATTGCCTTAATTTTAAAATAATATTGAATACTCGAATCATCCATTTGACCAATTGCAATAACTTGCGGCAAACCACTACCCTCGGCTTCTGGAAAATATTTTTTTAACAAAAAAACAATAAATATCATCATCAAGGGAACATAAGCAATTAACCACCAACCAAGGATAGCCTCTAAATGTAAAAAGCCATTAAACGCAAGTTCCACGACTTTGACAAAGAACACCGAAATCAAACCAATTAAGATTGCTAACATGGCAAACTCTAAATTAAATTTGAGATATTTTGACCGAAAATAATATCTTAGGCGCATACTTTAAACCATTTCATAATAATCATAGAATTCAGCGAGACTTTAAGTCAATTATTATTACACAAACCAGCTATTTCAGGATGCAGGTTGAATCAATTATAAGTATTAGTGCTGGCTTTGAACTATCAATGCCAACACTAATCACAAAGCTAATTAACAAATTACCTGATAATAAATATTTTGCGGATGATTGGCATCAGCAAAGAAATACCAGCGCTCGGCGATCAAACCTAGGTATTGAATTAACAAAGTAACTAACATCAGCGTTAAATCAACTTGAGTCAACAGCTGTACAATTAACAAGACAATTGGTAACACAAACACCAAGGCTAAAAAAATCCACTTAATTGAGCGAATAAATAAGCGCGTTTTACCATGGTTAAATTGGTGACGGTTAAAGGTTGGTGCCATTGCTCCCGAAGATTTTTGCACAATTTTAGGATTTTTAACCCCAATTGCCGATTGTAAGGTTGATTTGGGTACTAAACCTTTATTACGCAACAACGATGCACTGCGCACAATTCCAGCCACGATGGTTAAAATCAAGGTACTTGTCATAAAAAAATGAGTGGTTTGTGGTGCTAACCATGCGCCCAATGTTGTGGCTAGCATAAAACCCGAGCTACAGCCAAGCAAAATAAAATTAGCCAAGGTAAATGGTGTATGCCATTGTTGTAAAAACTTAAGACAAGCGTAAATCATACCGGTGCACACAAATAACAAGAATAAACTAAATACCCCAGCTAAGCCAACAATTAACGACCAATGAATCGGCACACCATCCAAATCAACTACATGGCGCAAAGTTGGAACTAGTGCTAATAGAATATAAAACCCCACAGCCAACACAAATCCAGTCACGCAACTAACTAGAACAAAATTGACAATTGGCAGATGCGTCCGCCATTGTTGTAAGATTTTAATACTTAAATACACCATCCCCAAACAAATCAGAATCAATAATAAACTCACGCCACCCGCCACACCAATAATTAGCGATGACTTAGCCGCCAGTAAATTAAAACTCACATCAGGATTAAAAACCGGAAAAAAACTCAAGGTGGCATAAATTAGCACAACGCACATGAAAATCGGTAAGGCGATTACCTCACGACTTAACCATGAAGTGCGCCACATGGTTGCAGCACGCCACGCGCGCTCGGGATGACCGAGGTGAAAAAATGATGCGGCTAACCCTGCAATTAATAGCAACAATACAACCATTGCACCATAACTTAATAAATTACCACTAGCTGGTGCGGTGCTAAATTGCTCACGCAACTGTTCACCAAATAAAGCTAAGAAACAGCCTTGTGCCATACCAATAAAGGTGGTTAAAAAAACAACTGAGAACGGTGGATTCATTTTTGCTCCTCATCTTTAGACTTATCAGCATTAGCATGCTGATCAAAATTTTTATTATCACGTGGTAAATAATGATTGGCTGGATTAGTCTCCCATTCAGGCATTAATTGATAACCATTCCGCGAATCAATCGCTTGAGCAATGTCTGAAGCTGGATCTTTGATATCACCAAAAATCCGCGCACCAGTTGGACAAGATAAAACGCAAGCGGGCTTACGATCACGCTCATCCAAACTTTCATCATAAATTCGATCCACGCATAAGGTGCACTTCGTCATAACTTTTTTAAATTCGTCTAATTCGCGCGCACCCCACGGACACGCCCAGCTACAATAATTGCAACCAATACATTTGTCATAATCGACCAACACAATTCCATCTTCGGCACGTTTATAACTCGCACCAGTAGGACAAACTGGCACACACGGCGGATTTTCACAATGCATACAAGATTTAGGAAAATGAACGACTTCGGTATTCGGAAAACTCCCGACTTCAAAGGTTTGCACGCGATTAAAAAAAGTCCCGCTTGGATCAGCGTCATACGGGTTCTGGTCCGCCATAGCACCAGCACTGCCTGAGGTATTCCATTGTTTACAACTCGTGACACAAGCGCTACAGCCGACACAAACATTTAAATCAATCGCCAGAGCCAATTGTTTTTTACTCATTATTTAGCTCCTTTTCCAGCAAAATAAGTTAACCATTTAGGGCGGGATTTCTTCATGCCAGGATAAGGTTTTGCGGGGCTAAATTGTGGCAAGGTTTGCTGCTCTTCGCTAGCCTCAGCTTTATAAATTCGCACCCGCACATCGTACCAACCAGCCTGTCCCGTAACAGGATCTGAATTTGACAGATGTTTAAACTCACCATGGGCTGGCAATTCTTCCGCAATTAAATGATTTAACAAAAAGCCTTTTTGGGATTCATTGCTATCATTACTTAAGCCCCAAGCGCCGCTGGCTTTACCAATTGCATTCCAACTCCACACCGTACCAGGTTCAACTGCTTCGCTTAATTTACACATACAGCGTATCTTGCCATGCATTGATTCAACCCAAATCCAATCTTCATCGGCAATCCCTGCCGCCTCTGCCGTTTGTGCATTGATATACAAGTAATTATGTGCGTGAATTTGCCGCAACCACGCATTTTGTGAATCCCATGAATGATACATTGCCATTGGGCGTTGAGTCACTGCATTGAGCGGAAATTTATTTAAATCGCTCAAATTTTCTTCTAATGGACGATAATAAAAAGGTAGTGGATCAAAATAAGTCTTAATTCGCTCACGCAATGCATCGGGTGGTTGACGACCCTCACGTTTACCTTCAGCAGCTAATTTAAAATGCTGCAAATCTTCACAATAAATCGCTAAAGTTAATGGCTCAACCTGCGTCAAAAAGCCCATTTCAACCGCCCACTCTTGGTAACCGCGATTGAAATTACGCATATATTGATGTTCTTTGGGCATAACATGATGATGGAAACAATTATTTGCCGCGTACATCTCCCATTGTTTGGGATTAGGTTCACCTTTTAAACTTTTCGTGCCATCTTTGCCACGCCATCCCGATAAAAAACCAACTCCTGAATCTGGCGCAGTTTCATAATTAATCACAAAGTCTGGATAATTCTTAAATTTACGCGTACCGTCATCGTTGGTAAATTTAGGTAATTTCAAACGGCTTGCCAATTCAACCACTACATCTTGAAATGGCTTACAGCCATCTTTAACTGGCAAAATTGGCACGCGCACCGAATCAACAGGTCCATCATATTCCGAGATCGGACGATCTAACATCGACATCACATCATGACGTTCGAGATACGTGGTATCGGGTAAAACTAAATCAGCAAATTGCACCGTTTCTGAGGAAAAAGCATCACAAACCACGATAAATGGAATTTTATATTCGCCAGCGGCATCTTGATCTTGCAGCATCTCACGAACTTTTTGCGGATTCATGCTCGAATTCCACGCTAAATTGGACATAAAAATAAACAAGGTATCAATCGGATACGGGTCGCCACGCCAAGCGTTGGTAATTACATTATGCATTAAACCATGCACGGCTAACGGATATTCCCATGAAAAAGCCTTATCAATTCGCACTGGTGCACCATCATCAGTGACAAATAAATCCTCAGGCGTACACGGCCAACCTAATGGCGAACCTTTGAGTGGTGTATTTGGCTGAAAATCAGCGGTAGTTTTCGGTGGCTTAGGTAAATGCTTGATATTTTTTGGATATGGGGCTTTATGGCGAAAACCACCAGGAGAATCTATAGTTCCCAGTAAAATCATTAAAATTGATAAGGCGCGAATGGTTTGAAAACCATTTGAATGCGCCGCCAAACCACGCATTGAATGAAAAGCAATCGGTGCGCCCTTGACACTTTTATGTTGATTACCCCAAACATCCGTCCAAGCTATCGGCAGCTCAATTTGACCAGATTTTACAACTTCCGCCATTTCAGCGGCTAATTGGACAATTTGTAGTGCCTCGATGCCAGTTTGAAGTTCTGCCCATTCTGGCGTACATTCGCTAACCCGTTCTGAGAGTAATTGAAAGGCGGGTTTAACACGACTACCATCGGCTAATTTATACTCGCCAAATAAGGCAGGCGTTACAGCTTGAGTGTGCGCATCAACTACACAATTATTCTGACTATCCCACCATTGCAGTTTAGCGTTAGCTGAAGACTCTAGATTACTCCTGACAAATAAACCATCTAATTCATCCTCGCGATCCAGATAAACCAATTGCGCCGCGTTACTATATTGCACCACCGATTGTAAATCAAAACCTTCAATTTTAATTAATTGATGGATTAATGCCAATAATAAGGCTGCATCACTAGCGGGTTTAATCGCCAGCCACTCATCCGCAATCGCCGAATACCCCGTGCGAATTGGATTAATTGAAATAAATTTACCACCGTTACGCTTAAATTTGGACAGTTCTTTTTTCAGTGGATTAGAATGATGATCTTCAGCCGTGCCAATCATAACAAATAATTTAGCACGTTCCAAATCTGGTCCGCCAAACTCCCAAAATGATCCACCAAGGCTGTAAATCATACCTGCGGCCATATTTACCGAACAAAACCCACCATGTGCCGCATAATTCGGCGTACCAAATTGTTGCGCAAAAAGCCCGGTTAAGGCCTGCATTTGATCACGCCCAGTAAATAAAGCTAATTTCTTGGGGTCAGTTGCACGAATATTCGCCAAACGTTCGGTTAAAATTTGAAAAGCCTGCTCCCAACTAATCGCCTCAAAATCACCCTCACCACGCGTGGCACCTGCCTTACGTAACATCGGTTGGCTGAGACGAGCTGGCGAATATTGTTTCATAATTCCCGCCGAACCCTTAGCACACAAAATCCCCTGATTAAGTGGATGATCAGGATTGCCTTGAATAAAGCGGATTTGATCATTCTTTAAATGAACGCGAATACCACAGCGACAAGCGCACATATAACAGGTGGTAGTTTTCACTTCAATTTTATCGTTAGAACTTGATGTAGAAGATGTTGCTGCCATAATTACTCTTTAAAACTATAATTTCGTTAAGATTTTTCTAATCTATGTTAAACAAAGCCTCAAATTTAGCACATTACAATTAACTAGATTAAATTTTGCGAACCAAGAAATTTACTGCTTAATTAAATGAAGCCGTTGGAACTTAACTTGAGATTGTAACCGATTAAAATAAATTCGCCAATAGATAAATTTACTACTTGGCATTATTCATGGCTAATTAGGCGCAGACAAACTCAAACAACGGCACATCACCACGCGGTACTAAATTTTAAGCCAATTGCCTGTTGCGTAGTAGTTAAGGACGAGATATTAAAACCACCTTGATCATACGGAGCTTTAGCAACTGAATCGGGATTATTTGCCGAAGTAATATATTGCCAATAAGGAATTAAGCTACTCGATTGGGAAACTTTGAAATTAAAACCAATTTCAGCGATGGTGATTACTTGATTAACCGTTGAAGATAAGGTTGTATTAGGCGTGGGACCACTATCAAAATTACCCGTTAATTGTGATTGTTGTAGTCCAGCTGAAAAATTAAAATATGGTGTAAAACCTTTAATAACTTTAAACGCAAATTTAGCGCCCAACATTTCGGTTACAGTTGAAGAATTAATAAAATTACCATTGCTATCTTCATAAACGATAGTCATATTCTTCAAATAATTAAGCCGCACATAAGGCGTAATATCCACTAATTCATTCGGATGAAAGTTATATCCTAAAAATCCAGCAAATCCATAACCCATAGGGTTATTTATGTTTGATACATCAACCGTCGGAAACAATGGGTTTTGCGCCAAATAATTATAGCGTCCATAGGCACGCACTTCATAATAAATATCATTAGCAAGGGTTTGCGTAAAAAAACCATAGGCTTGCGCACCATTTTGAGTTTCCTCAACTGCCGCCCCTGCCGCAGAAATCGTTTGCCCGCGTGGCGCAGTTCCAATTACATCATCATAATTTGCAATTATTGTTGATTCTGCTAAATTCTGTGCCTCTGCACTAGTCATAAATAAACAGGCTAATCCTAGCCTTAATACTACCATCTTCATATTATCTAAAATCCTAATATTTTTACCTAACTAAAATTCTACTCAACCTTGCAAGAGTTGGCACCTATTAGACCTGCGTACGATAGTATAACATCTTTAAAGTTATGCTTTTTTTGCTTTTAAGATTACACACATCAATTAAACACTACCTAAGCAGTAAGTTATCACCGCATCACAGATTAATCATTGCAATAACTA
>DPRZ01000190.1 GCA_003538525.1 Neisseriales bacterium | reverse complement strand
TAATATGTTGAGTTTAGAAATGTCACCATTATTAACACAACTAGAAAACAACTTAATGAGTCAGTTTGCCAATTTATTTGGATTACCAAGTGGTTCTGGTGGTGTAATGTTAAGTGGTGGTACATTAGCCAATTTACAGGCGTTGGTTGTAGCAAGAAATAATAAGCTTAAAATAAAAGACGGTAACGTTTATAGCTTATTACAGCAGCCCGTAGTTTTTACTTCAGATGTTGCACACGTTTCGGTTGTCAAATCTTGTATGTTAATGGGAATTGGTTCGTCAAATGTAGTTAAGGTTAAATCAAATCAGAATGCGCAAATGTGTGTAGATGATTTAATATTAAAAATTGATGAACAAATTAAGCTTGGTAATATACCTTTTGCAATTGTCGCAACAGCAGGTACTACAATCACTGGTAGTATTGATCCGCTTAATGAAATCGCGAACATAGCCAAGAGATTTAATTTATGGTTTCATGTTGATGCTATTTATGGTGGTGCGCTAATTTTTTCTGTTGAACATAAGATCTTACTAAATGGAATTGAGTTAGCTGATTCAATTTCGTTTAATCCACAGAAATGGCTTTATGTTGCCAAAACTTGTTCCATGGTATTATTTCGTGATTTTTCAGGAATGGTTGATAATTTCAGAATTACTGCACCTTATATGAAAGATCAGGAGCACTTTATAAACTTGGGTGAAATTACGGTTCAAGGAAGTAAATATGCTGAAGTTTTGAAATTATGGTTATCATTGCTTGGGCTTGGTATAAGCGGATATCAGCAATTAATTTTACATTGCTATGTGCTAAGAGATGTTTTTGTTGATAAGGCGGCATGTCGTAAATATCTAGAGTTAGCAACTAATCCAGACACTAATGTTATTTGTTTTCGGATTATGAATTCAGATGCCGATCAGTGTGATCTCCTAAATGAACAATTGCAATCTTATTTGTTGCGTCAATGTGGTTTTTTCGTTTCTATGCCAAAATTTAAAGGTCAAAATTGGTTACGTGTAGTTCTTATTAATCCATTTATTACAGATGAGATTATAGACGAGCTTTTTACCAAAATTGATTGGTTTGTGCAAAATTTAAACTAGTTATGGAGTTAGTAGAATGATCCGTTGTGCATGTCTAGTTGTAGAAAATTCACCCGCTGAAATCTTATTAGTTCGGGTACGTGATAATCAAAAATGGTATTTGCCGGGTGGCAAAATAGAAGCTGACGAAGCGCCAGCAGAGGCATTAATTCGTGAATTAAGCGAAGAGTTGGGACTTGTGCTGAATGTGAATGAAATTAGTTATTTAACTACGCTAATTGGACCGGCTTATGGTGTGGATGATAGTGTTGAGTTAGTTTGTTTTACTGCTCAAGCAATCGGTGCACTGCAGCCGCAAGCCGAAATCTCAGAAGTTAAGTTTATTAATTGGCACACCCAACGGGAGTTAATCGCGCCTGCCGTGCTTAAATTATGCGATACGGTTTTAACGCAAAATTAGCGTGGTAAGGATAATATTGTTATGAGTGATTTAATTTTTGGCGTTGCGCAAATGAGTGTAGTTAAAGGCAATATTCAGCAGAATTTAGCACGGCATTGCCAATTAATTAAAGCTGCAGCCCAAGAAGGTGTGCAGTTATTATTATTTCCCGAACTATCTTTAACTGGATATGAACCAAATTTAGCCCAAAATCTTGCAATTGAGGTTTCTGATGAGAATTTATTCCCGTTACAAGAATTGGCTAATCAATATGCAATGGTTTTATTGGTTGGAGCACCAAAGAAAACTCAGCATAAACCAGAAATTGGCTTGTTTATTATTCGTCCACATCAAGCAATTAGCTGTTATAGCAAGCTTAATTTACATGCGAGTGAAGAGCTATTTTTTGCTCGTGGCACACAACATCAGACCTTAGAACTCAATGAGCAGAAATTTGGCTTAGCGATTTGTGCTGATATTGCCAATAGTGAGCACATTAAAATGCTAATGAAAGATAATATTGCGGTGTATTTAGCTGGGGTTTTAATTTCTGAAAATGGATTATCTGAAGATTGCAAAATACTAGAGAACTATGCAATTAAGCATAATGTTTTAGTTGCGATGGCTAATTTTACTGGTGAAACTGGCGGTTGGAGCTGTGCTGGAAATAGCACTATTTGGAATAATACGGGTGAAATTATTACTTGTGCGAATCATGAAGAATTTGCTGTGGTTATTGCTAGTCGGAAAAACTCAAAGTGGTCAGGAAAAACTATCGCTATAAAGTGATAAATTAGGCGATGTGATTCAATCTATTATGATTATTTTTCACGTAAACTATTTAAAGTATTGAGTATTTATATAGGTAGTTTCCTTTTAGATAAATTTAGCTAAATTATGGCTTATGTTTTTAAATTAATGGAGTTAGTATGCAAACAATTGGTTTAATCGGTGGAATGAGTTGGGAATCATCGTTGGAATATTATCGAGTAATTAACCAACGAGTAAAAGAACGCTTAGGTGGGTTACATTCTGCGAAAGTAATTTTGTATTCTGTGGATTTTGCTGAAGTTGAAGAGTTACAACATTTAGAACGCTGGGATGAGGCTGGTAAAATTATGGCAAATGCGGCAATTTCACTTGAAAAAGCTGGCGCAGATGTGCTTTTAATTGCTACCAATACCATGCATAAATTAGCCAATTTTATCACTGAAGTAACCAATTTACCATTGTTGCATATCGCTGATGCTACGGCGAAACAAATTCAACAGGATAAAATTCATAAAGTTGCTTTACTGGGAACTAAATTTACCATGGAGCAAGATTTTTATAAAGGACGTCTAGTTGAATTATTTGGTTTAGAGGTTATTGTCCCTGATGAGTCTGAGCGTGAATTTATCCATAAGGTTATTTATAACGAGTTATGCCAAGGCATAATTTTGGACTCTTCTAAGGCTAAATATTTAGAGATTATTGCCAAACTTGAACGGGATGGTGCTGATGGAATTATCTTAGGTTGTACCGAAATTGAACTTTTAATTCAAGCTGATGATTGTGCTGTGAAGCTTTATCTGACTGCCAAAATTCATGCGGAAGCGGCGGTTGATTATGCTTTAAGTTGTTAGTTATTGTGTTTGAACAATTAGGGAATGTTACATAAAATCACGGAGTGTATTATAATCAGGTTAAATCATTTGAAGAGCTTAACTTTTTATTATTAAGGGGACATTATGAAAAAATTAATTCTTACTTTGGCGTTAAGTAGCTTTTTAAGTAATAGCTTTGCGTGTACTGCTGTTGATGTGCAAGCTAAAGATGGGAGTATGGTTGCTGGAAGAACTATGGAGTGGGCTTTTGACATGAACTGGCAATTATTATATTATCCTAAAGGAACTTCATTTGAATTATCTGCACCAGCTAAATCTGGACATGCACCGATTAAGTTAACTAGTAAATATGCTATTTTTGGTGTTGGAACGGCATTGGAAAATAATGCAATGTTAGAGGGGCAAAATTCGGCAGGACTTGGCTTAAGCGGAAATTTTTTGCCTGGATTTACACAATATCAAACGGTTAGCAAAGCCGATAAAAAATATCTCTCGGTGCTTGAATTTACACAGTTTGTGTTGAGTAATTACGCGACGGTTGCCGAAGTAAAAGCCGAATTACCAAAATATAAAGTTTGGTCGCCTGAAATTAAAAATTTACCAATTGAACCAACCATTCATTTCTTGATTAGTGATAAATCTGGTGCAACGGTAGTAATTGAATTTATTAATGGCGAAATGCGTCTGTTTGATACCACAGCTGGAGTATTAACTAATTCGCCGAATTATGATTGGCACATGATTAACATTCGTAATTATTTGAATTTATCAAATAACTCAACGGCACATGTGCAAACGAGCCAAGGAAATGTTACGCAATTTGGTCAAGGCGGAGGAGCAATTGGTTTGCCTGGTGATTATACGCCACCATCGCGGTTTGTAAGAACGGCTTATTTAAAACGTTTTGCAACTTTACCTGAAAGCGCTGCTGGTGCAGTTGAGTTAACTGGGCATATTCTCAATAATGTGGATATTCCTAAAGGTGCGATTACGGCTAGTGAGGGTGATAAAGTCATTCCTGATTATACCCAATGGGTTGCGCTTAAAGATATTAGCCATAATCAATTCTATTTCTCAGATTATAACCATCGCTTAACGTATGTGAAAATTGATTTAAATCAGGTCTTTGCCGAGTCTAAGCCTTTTGCAATTGCTATCGATAAAATTAATTATCCTAGCAATGATATTACCGCTAATTTAACTAAATAATTAGAGTGTGGGCTAATTTAAATTAGCCTGCTTAGGGTTTCTTTTTTTGCAGGTCTTTGATGCAATCTTTGCTATCTTTGACACAATAATTTAAGGCAACATCGGCAATGTTCAATTCGGTTCTTAAGTTTAAATCTGCTTTTTTACTGGCTTGCTTATTGCTGGTTTGAATATCATTCATTTGTTGAGTATTCAAAGCTTGTTGCGAGTCATTAATTTTTGATAATTGATTTTCTTGGTTTATCATGAGCGCCTGTTGAATTGTTGTTGAATTACTGCCACTTACAAAGACTGGGGCATTGTTTTTACTTGAGGCTTCATTGAGTTCATGAAGTTCGGATTGATTGCCTTGCAGTTTGCTATTTTGTTCTTGCGAATTTATGCTACTCATGGCTGTATCAATTTTTGAGTTGCTGCTATCTAATCCATTGCCAATTATATTACCCGAGCTAGTATTTGAATTTAATGCTGGGTATTGGTCGTTATCAACGGCTGTATTGACACTTGAACTTAGTGAGTTTTGTAACTCGATTTGCTCTTGTGTCGCCAAATTATCTGCAAAGATGCTTGAACTAATTAAGCTAATTAGAACCAAAGCGATGCGTTTATACATTAATGCTTCCTTATTTTAATTCTGTGCTGGCTGGATTTCAGCATTAAGCACTTTACCCGTAATTTTGGAGTTGCCATTTAAAATGACCAAACCTTTAGTTTGCGTAAAGCTGATATTACCATGAACTTGGGTATCATTGAAGGTTAGTCTTGGAATGTTGCTAGAAAATAATTCATTGTCGCTTTTGATAAAAATATCTGATTCAATTGATGAATTACTCCAACTTGATTTGTTTGAACTTAAGTTTATCACTTGTCTAAAGCGGCTATTTTTTGCATAAATACTTCCCGAACTAGAAATTGGCGCATCAAATTGATCTAACTCAGAACTTAATTAACCATGCATAAGTTGATCTAATTCCAGCGTTAAAACACCGCTCAATTCTAAATTGACGCGCTCTAAGCTCGAGTTTTTAAATTTAAGCGTTGAAGAGCCTGATATATCAATATTGACATTTGTTTAGTCCGCATTGTTGAAATTTAATATCGATGCTCCTGCTAAATCCAATTTAAGCTTGTTCATATCAGTTGATTTGAAATTGCTTACGTTCACATAATTGGTGCCAGAAATATTGAGTCCGTTTAGTGTTGGCAAATTAATTAATATGCTTGCTCGTGGGTGATTGGGCGCTAATTTTGAATTATCGAGGGTTAACGTCTGTTGGTTTAAGCTTAGATATTGTGTGTTTTGCGGGTCATTCAGCTCAATTTTAAAGGCACCTGGTAAAATTTGTACTTGCCAAGCTCCGCGGATATTGATCGTGGTGAAATCTTTATAATTGAGATATTCGCGGCTCAGTTGTTGCGGATTCAGCGCTGGTGTTGGTTTAATTAATGAGGCTTTGATCCAGATGCTAATTGGCACGCTGAGGACAATTAGGGTCAGCAGAATAATGAGTGCAGCGAGAATTTTATTGGTATATTTTTTCATGAGATTAGTTCCTGAATTAATTGAATTAAAGTGCTGGGTTGCTACTAAGTAGTTGAATTTCTTCCCAACTAATTCCTAGCGTTTGCATCTGATGCAGAAGAATTGGCAATTGCACGCGGATGAACTCGTCTTTGCGAATATTTAGGGCTAAAATTCGCGCCTCGGGTGCAATAAAATAACCAATTCCGCGCTGTTGAATGAGAATTCCTTTTGCCTGGAGTTCGCTGTAGGCGCGCTGTACGGTATTGGGGTTAACCAACATCGCACTTGCCATTTCACGCACCGAAGCAATCCGTGAATTTTCGATTAGCTCATGATTTAAGATTCGCTCGAGAATTAGATCATAAATTTGCAAGAAAATTGGCTTTTGATTATTGAAATCCATTTAGCGCGCCTCTGTTTCGCGTAAACGGAGCCAACTGAGTAAACACGCAATTACTCCAATAATGATGCTGCCTAGATTAGCCAGGCCACTGATTAATTTGAAATTTAAACCTTGGGGGAGGAGGGTAGCGCTACTCATTTGTGCCAACCCAAAGTATTTCACCAACAATGAGACTTCGGCGAGAGTTAAGCTTGCAATCAACAATCCTAATCCCAATAAAGCCACGGCTAATTTAAACAGCGCGGACTTTTTAAAATAGCAACTGGCAAAAACGCCCAGACTTTGCAGTAAAAAAATTGCTGGCAAGGTAGGTAAGAGTATTTTAAAGATACTAAACAGCGAGTTAAAGAGGCTGTGCAGAGTAAATGTGCCAGCTATGGTGCTAAAGGCAAGATTAGCCAGAGTGCCTGCGATTAGCCACGCAAGAATAAACAGCAACCACCAGCCAAAAATATAGACGCTAATTTTTGCTGTAATTTTTTCAAGCGTATGGGCAGGAATTAATAAATAGCTGCGTGCTTTGGCAGCCGAGCTAAATTCCCAAAAGCTTGAGCCAGCCAAATAAGCGCCAATACTCACGAATAAGAAGTGAATAAAGCCATGCCCATCCTGCAAATTGGTCGTAAAAAGAAGTTGTTTGGGAAACGTAAAAAATAAAATTAGCGTAGTTAATAAACTCAGCCAAATTAAACTTTGACGTTTTTCAGTTAGTTCACGCTTAATCAACATCTTGACGGTCTTAGTTTGCATGCTGTGCTCCAAATAGTTGATTAATAGCTTGGGTTTGACTGATCGTGGCATTAAATAATAATTCTAAATCAGCCTTTGCTCCATATTCAGTGTCAGCTTGTCGCGCAGCAACGTAGGCAAAGCCAGCTGGAATTGGCATGCTGTAGAGCAGTTGCGGGTGATTCGGCGTAGTTTGAGTCAGACCAAAATAGAGTTTATCTTCAATTTGCTCGATGCTGGCATTTAAGATAATTTTTCCATTCTCCAAAATTATGACTGGATCGATTAACCCTTCCAAATCGCGGACTTGATGGCTGGATATCACAATGCAGGTCTCTTCATTGATCGCATTAGCTATTAAACTGCGAAAGGTACTTTTGGCGGGAATGTCCAAACCGTTGGTTGGTTCATCGAGCAAAATTAGGCGACAATTGCTGGCTAGAGCAAAGGCGATTAAGAATTTTTTGCGTTCACCGTGCGAAAGATTAGCGAGTTTATCTTGATAGCGAATTTGCCATTCATCGGCAATATTGTAAAATTTAGCTAGATCAAAACGTGGGTAAAAACCGGCATAAAATTTTAAATATTCGCGCGCGGTGATTGAATAATCAAGATTGTCCTCGTTGAGTAAAAATATTTCTTGTAAGGTTTCTTTCTTGCGCTCAGTTGCATCTTGTTGTAATACTTGAACTGTGCCACTTTGCGGGAAAATACTGCCGCTAATTAGGTTTAATAATGTCGATTTACCTGCACCATTTTTACCCAGTAAACCATAGATACAGCCAGCTTGAAGCTGTAGATTTAAAGCGTTAAACACCGCGTGGTGTCGGTAAGTAAAATTTATATTCTGTAAGGTAACCATTGTGGTACTCCGTTTGTCTTGGTGTGTTAGTATATTAGTACACTGTGAATTGTAACCTAGTTGATGTGTTCTGTCAAGCAGCGCTAAATAAATTCATTTGTTTTCAAAGAGTGTGATTTAATTGCGGGTAAATAGTTACTAATCTAATTTTATTGGCGAAGGATTAATAAAATGTTGGAAATAACTGCAAGTATGCTGATTTGGGGCACTTTGGGAATGTTCGTGTTATGGTCAAAAGTATCGGCAATTGATTTGACTTTTTTCCGCTGTTTGATTGGCGCGCTAAGTATTGGGCTGTATTTATTGAAATCTGGGCGCCGAATTAGTTTTAATCGAAGTACCTTGATTATTAGTTTAGCGGGAATTTTTGCGGTTGCCAATTGGCTGTTTTTATTTAAATCATTTCAATTAGCCTCAATCACGATTGGTAATATGGCGTATTATTTGCAACCAATTATTTTGTTGTTACTGGGCTTCATGTGCAAATTTGAACGCTTTAGTTGGCGCAAAGTTATACTCATTTTGCTAGCTTGTCTTGGTGTGGCGTTAACGATACGTTTGGATTCTTTTGCCGTGCCCAATATGTTGCTGGGGGTTAGTTGTGCTTTGTTTGCCGCTATTTTGTATTCCTTGGTAACTCTCATGATGCGGAATATTCATGCCGATATTTTCGTGATTATTTTTATTCAATTGTTAATTGGGACGCTCATGACCGCGCCACTGGCTAGCTTTAGTGTTCCCGCACCAAGTAGCTGGTGGTGTTTGCTAATTATTGGTTTAGTCCATACGCCGCTGGCATATTTTCTCTATTATCGCGGAATTAAAAAAGCCAGCGTAACGCAGATCGCAGTGCTAAGTTATCTTGATCCAATTGTCGCAATTATTAGTGACATTATGTTTTTTAATCAACATTTAAATGGCGTGCAATTGTTTGGAATTAGCTTAACTTTTCTGGCTGGGTTTATGTTAATTCGCTTAAAACTGCGCTAGTTAAAGCATAATATATAACGCAATAGATATATTATCTATAGTCGATGTTTAATTAATCAATTACAATCATGCTAATGCAATGTAAATCAAAAACTTTAGGAGTTATTTCATGATTTCAAAATCACCAGTTCGAGTTGCGGTTACCGGCGCAGCAGGTCAAATTAGTTATAGTTTATTATTTCGTATCGCCAGCGGTGACATGTTAGGCAAAGATCAACCCGTTATTCTGCAGTTATTAGAAATTGATGCTGCGATGGGCGCTTTAAAAGGTGTCATGATGGAGTTAGATGACTGTGCTTTCCCATTAGTACATGGCATTGTTGCGAGTAGTGATCCGATGGTTGCTTTTAAAGATGCCGATTACGCGTTATTAGTTGGTTCACGTCCACGTACTAAAGGCATGGAGCGCAAAGATTTGCTTGAAGTTAATGGAACAATTTTTATTGCTCAAGGTAAAGCACTGGCTGCAGTTGCGAATAAAAATGTAAAAGTGTTAGTAGTTGGTAACCCAGCGAATACCAATGCATTAATCTTATCAAAAAATGCCCACGGTTTAAATCCACGCAATATAACTTCGATGATGCGCTTGGATCATAATCGTGCAATGAGCCAATTAGCCAGTAAAGTCGGCGCTCATTCAAGTCAAGTAAAAGATATTGTTGCATGGGGTAATCATTCTTCAACCCAATATCCAGATATTTTTAGTGCTACAGTTAATGGTGCTCAAGCGAGTAAATTAGTTGATGAAAATTGGTTAGTAAATGATTTTATTCCAACCGTGCAAAAACGTGGGGCGGCAATTATTGAAGCGCGCGGTTCTTCATCGGCAGCATCAGCGGCCAATGCCGCAATTGACCATATGCGTAGTTGGGTATTAGGCACTGCTGCTGGTGAAGTTGTGACTATGGGTGTTCCATCTGATGGTAGCTATGGCATTGCTGAAGGCGTAATATTTGGTTATCCATGTACTTGTAAAGATGGCGAATATAGCGTAGTTAAAAATTATGCCATTAGTGAATTTAGTCGTAAATACATTGATATTACCTATCAAGAATTATGTGAAGAACGCGCGGCGATTCAACATTTATTAGGCTAAATACAGAATGATTCAGCGCGATAGATACTCGCGTGGTTGAATTAGATATAACTAAAAGCTAGACGATAAGTCTAGCTTTTAGTTTAAGTTCGCCCGAGTTGGATTAATTCATTCCTGAATATTTGATTAAGGCTTCAATTTGTGGTTCACGTCCCATCAAGGTTTTAAAGTTTTCCATCATTGGACGTAGGCTGCCTTGACTTAAAATCGTTTGGCAAAATTGCTTGCCTAATGCCGATAATTCTGAACCAGATTTGCCATCAAAGCGACTAAACACATCACACGCCAAAACTTCCGCCCATTTATAGCTGTAATAACCCGCAGCGTATCCGCCCGCAAAAATATGCCCAAAACTATTCGCAAAACGGTTGTATTCTGGCGGTTGTAATACTGAAATTTCCTGACGAACTTGATTCAAAAGTTGGAGGTAGTTTGTGGTATTAGAATTATATTCACCATGCAATTTCAGATCAAAAATAGCAAATTCGAGTTGGCGGAGCATCTGCAAACCAGATTGATAATG
>DPRZ01000043.1 GCA_003538525.1 Neisseriales bacterium | reverse complement strand
AGCTTAAAACATCTGCTAATTTTACTAATTAGCAGCTTAATCAGCATTGGAATTTTCAACGTCGTAATTGATCATTGGTTTTATGGTCAATGGGTGTTTAGTGCTTATAATTATTATTACCAAAACATGGTAACTGGCACAATGAACTCCTATGGCACGGACCCATTTTATACCTATATTCCTATGCTCTTAGGATATTTTCCATGGGGTCCAATTTACGTAGTTGCCACCGCATGGTTTATCTATCGCAAGCCAAAACACCTATTCACGGCAGCAATCGTTCCATTTTTCGTAATTCACTCAATTATTGGACATAAAGAAGTTAGATTTATGCTGCCGATGATTGCATTTATGCCGTATATAATTACCACGTGGTTAGATAAAATTAATTTCATTGACAAATTCCACAGCCAAAAAGCCTATCGAATTACTGGTAAAATCATAATCTGGTTAAATCTCATCGCTTTTATCAGCATGCTAATTCCAGCGGCAACTGAAATTGGCGGCTGGCGCTATATTTCACAAAATTATTCGCAACCAACAACGATTTATTATAATGCGGTTAAAGATCGCAAATTATTATTCTATATTAAGCCGAATATTAAGCTCATTCCAATTAATAGTGCTAGCGAAATAAATTGCAACAACATCTCAAATTGCTTATATTTACTCGATGCCGATCGGGTTGAATCCAATGTGCCTGGTGAATTAAAATACAGTTTCTTTCCGCTGTGGATGGCTAAATACAATTATAATAACTGGATGAAAAATGTTGGTCATTTCAATATTTATGAAATTAACTCAAGCACACGGCAAGCCAAATAACCATTGCCCCCAAAAGCTTAGTTTACCAACTAGGCTTTTTTATTAACTATTTTAACCAGTTGAAAAACAATTAATTAACCTGCTCTAACAGATAACAACCATGAAAATAATATGTATTTCCGATACTCATAATCACTACCACGAACTGGATGGAAAATTACCCGATGGGGATATTTTAATTCATGCTGGCGATTTAGTGCGCCACGGTACCGTTGATGAAATTCAGCAATTTGTCGACTGGTATAGTCAATTACCCCATCGCTATAAAATTTTCGTCGGGGGTAATCATGATGGCGCGCTGGAGCATTCACGCGAGCAAATTAAAATACCTGCTAATCTTATTTATTTAGAGAATGAGTTAGTTGAAATTGAAGGCTTGCGCATTTGGGGTTCGCCAGTTAGTCCACCCTATCGCAGTTTTGGATTTATGTGGGAAGAACCACGCCGCTATGCAACTTATCAAAAAATTCCACCAGATTGTGATATCATCATTAATCATAGTCCACCTTTTGGAATCTTAGATCAAGTCGAAGAGGGTCAACATGTTGGCTGCCAAATTTTAGCCAAACGCTTACGCGAATTAAAACCGAAGTTGGTGATTTGTGGACATATTCATGAAGGCTATGGTCAATTAGAACTAGACGGTACTACCTACGTGAATGCTTCAATTATGACCCGTCGCTACCAAGCAACTAATTTACCAATTTGCATTGAAATTTAATAAAAAAGGCTTGCCGTAATGTTTGTCGTTAATATAATCCTAGATATCCCATTACGCCACGGCTACAGTTACCTAAGTGAGCAAGAATTACTGCGCGGCACTCGAGTCCAAGTTGAATTACGTGGGCGAGCCCAAGTTGGCTTTGTGCTAAATTGCGTAGCCAGCACTGAATTTAATAATTATCCATTGGCTAAGCTTAAACCAATTTTAAGCATTAGCACGGATAATCTAAGCATACCCAATGATGTCTGGGAATTATGTAACTTCGCCGCAAATTACTACCACCACCCACTTGGCAATAGCTTATTTTGTGCCATTCCAACTTTATTACGCAAAACTACAGAACCAACCGCTAATTTTAATCAGACTAAATTTTACCAATTAATTAATCATGAGGCTAAACTACGCGGCAGCAAGCAACAACATTTACTCACAGAATTTCAACACACGGCAATTCTTAGCTATAAACAAATTCAAGTTATTTTAGCCGCTAAGCCCGATAAATTAATTGCGCAATGGATCGAAAAACAAATTATTTATGAAACACCCGCGCCAAGTGCAGCTAGTGTCACGCAAGCACTCACCTTGAATGAGGAACAACAACTAGTTGTAACGGCAATCGCGAGCAACTTCAACACGTTTCACGTTGGCTTACTCTACGGAATTACCGGCAGTGGCAAAACTGAAGTTTTTTTACACCTGATTCAAAGAATTCTACACCAACAACAGCAAGTGCTGGTAATTGTACCTGAAATTAATTTAACCCCACAACTCCAAAGCCGTTTTGAACAACGCTTTCCGGCTGCCAAAATCAGTTTAATCAACAGTGAAATTGCCGAAAAAGCTCGCTTCCATGCATGGATGGCAGCAAAATCTGGACAGAGTAACATTATATTAGGCACGCGCCTTAGCGTATTTACCCCACTCTACAATGTCGGTTTAATTATCGTTGATGAAGAACATGACGACTCACTAAAACAAAATGATGGCTTACGCTACCATGCACGCGATTTAGCCGTCTGGCGCGCCAAACAACTTAATATTCCAATTTTATTAGCCTCAGCAACGCCGTCGCTAGAGTCGTTATACAATTATAAATTAGGCAAATACAGCCTCTATAAACTGACAGAACGAGCGATCCAAGCTGCAGAATTACCCCAAATTGAATTAATTAATTTACAACATTATCCTGTAAACCATGCGGGAATTTGCCAACCAGCCCTCGATAAATTACACGAATGTTTAGAGCGCAAAGAATTAGCCTTGGTCTTTATTAATCGCCGCGGTTATGCACCTGTCATTACCTGCTATGAATGTGGTTGGGTTAGTCAATGCCGTAATTGCTCGACTAATATGGTTTACCATCATGAAAAACGTCAGCTAAAATGTCATCATTGTGCATATCAAATCACCGTTCCGCCCGTTTGCCCAACTTGCCACAACCAATATTTACATACTATCGGGCATGGCACACAGAAGCTCGAGGAATTTTTACAACAGCAATTTGCCAGCGCCAAAATAAAACGCGTTGATCGCGATAGTACCAACAGCAAAAGCGCATGGCAAGATATTTATCACCAAATTGCCGCTCAAGAAATTGATATTTTAGTCGGCACTCAGATGCTCGCCAAAGGACACGATTTCCCGCGCTTAACCTTGGTGATTGGACTTAATTTAGATAATGCATTGTTTAGCTACGATTTTCGAGCTAGTGAAGACATGTTCAATATTTTAACCCAAGTTGCGGGACGCGCTGGGCGGGCGGATAAAGCTGGGTTGGTACTCTTGCAAACTAATTACCCCGATCATCCTGTCTATCAATTTTTACAACAGCATGATTTTAATGGTTTTATTAATCACACCCTGCGCGAACGCCAATTAAATAAATTACCCCCATTTTGTTTTTATGCTTTAATTAAGCTTAGTAGCCTAATGGAAGCGCACCTCAAACAAGCCATGCATGATCTATTTACTCAGGCAAAACTACTGGCTCATCCTGAGGTGTGGCTTTTTGCACCAGTGCCAGCTGTAATGTACAAGAGCCATAATCGCTTTCGCGGACAAATGCTGATTAGTAGCCAACAACGCAATAAATTGCATGACTATCTACGCTCATTAGAGAATGAACTCAAAGAGTTAAAAGGCGTTAGCGTGGCAATTGATGTCGATCCACTTGAGGTTTAAGTTAGCGCTTTTAACTACTTTAATCAGCAGTCAAAATCCAATTTTTAAAACCTCGACCAATATTTATCCTAACTTTTCACCGCGAGTTTAACACTTAGTCATTAACCTAAATTAGCGAATTATTAAATTAATACAGCGTTGCTATTTCTGATAGCCTAAGATGATCATCTTTGGAAAATAGCAAATGACTTTAAGAATACTTCCATAATTCATTTACTTCAAATCGACTAATATCTTGGATCACCACTAAATTTAACAGCTTAAATCCACCTACTCATAAATTCACCACTTACATGAATTCATTAAAATCTCCAATATAGCACGCTATAACGTGTTAAAATTTTACTTCTTAAATTCAACACTCAAGCATTTAAGCTTGCATATAGCAACAAAATTAATCTTATTCCGCAGATAAAACCACTATGAATAATTTTTTTGAACTCTGTCTTGCCGCAATTTTGGAAAAAAATATTCCGCAAAAATGTCAATTAGCGCGGAATTTACAGCACAAATTTAGCCAACCAGACGAATTAACTTTTGTAGCAACTGCAGAAAAAATTAGCATTCCTCAGCCAGGTAAACCCGATAAACCACAATTAGTCGCACCATTTGAGGTACCCAAACGCAAACTTGGTACTCAAGAAGGTCTTGCCTGCTTAATTCACGCGCTAGCACACATCGAATTTAATGCAATTAATTTAGCCCTTGATGCTTGTTATCGCTTTCAAGATATGCCTGCGCAATTTTATGCTGATTGGCTCGAGGTTGCGGTTGATGAAATCTATCATTTTGAATTATTAAACGAACATTTAGCCAAATTAGGTTATAGCTACGGTGATTTTGCGGCTCATAATGGCTTATGGGATATGGCGTTAAAAACGGAGCATGACGTAATCGCTCGAATGGCTTTAGTTCCGCGAGTATTGGAAGCGCGCGGTGTCGATGCAGTACCAGAAATGCAAAAAAAATTACATGCGAGCAAAGATTTACGTGCGATTCAGATTCTCGATATCATTCATCAAGATGAAATAAAACATGTTAGTTATGGCGACAAATGGTTTAAACATAGCTGCAAGCTAAAAAATCTTGATGCGACCCAAACTTTTTTTAACCTATTTGAACAATATAAGGCGCCCAAAATTCGCGGACCATTTAACCGCCTTGATCGCAAAAAAGCAGGATTTAGCGATATCGAGCTAGATCATTTAATTTATATTTCTGAAAGTTATCATGAAAAAAATTCTTGCCAGTTTAATCCTGATTAGCAGCTTACCGCAAATTGCGCAAGCAGACTGCATGTTTAAAATACTAAACTACAGCGACTCGCCAATTACCACTAAAATTGGTTTCTATGGCGAAAGTTCGATGACCTTTATTGTTGCGCCGGCTGAAACAGCAATTGAGCACATTAAAAGTGACTATAACTGTAAATCCGTAGGACCTAGTGGACTAGGCAAAAGCTTTGTATTATTTCCAAAGGATCCTGCTTATGGCGGTGCCAATTATTCACCTGAAAATGACAACATAACCTTAATGGGTAAATTTAGTGGTACAGATGGCGGACGCGAACTACGTGCCGACAATGGAATACCCATTTGGTTAAACACTATGGGTTCACCAATGGAATCAAAATCCTTTGAAATCAAGCTTAACTTTACAGGTCGCCCAAATAGCAAAAGTGCAGGAACTCAATAAACCTCTAAATCAGCAATTTAGAACTTGTAATTTAACTTAGCTTCATGGTATAATCTGCCCTCATTTATAATTTTTTATTAAACTTTAGGAGTTTATATTGATGTATGCGGTAATAAAAACCGGCGGTAAACAACACAAGGTTATCGTTGGCGAGAAATTAAAAGTAGAACTGATCGCTGCAGAAATCGGAAGCAAAATTACTTTGTCAGAAGTATTAATGGTCGCTAACGGTGAAGAAGTAGTTATTGGTACCCCTGTCGTTGCAGGCGCAACAGTTGAAGCAACTGTGGTATCCCAAGGTCGTCATAAAAAAGTACGTATCTTTAAAATGCAACGTCGTAAACATTATCAACGTCGGATGGGTCATCGTCAGTATTATACTGAATTGAAGATCGAAGCGATCAATAACTAAAAGGAGTTAACGAATATGGCAACGAAAAAAGCCGGTGGTAGTTCAAGAAATGGACGCGATTCAAATCCTAAAATGCTAGGTGTTAAAGCTTACGGCGGAGAATTAATTTCTGCTGGTAGCATTATCGTTCGTCAACGTGGTACACAATTCCACGCTGGTGTGAATGTTGGCATGGGTAAAGATCATACTTTATTCGCTAAAGAAGATGGCGTAGTTAAATTTTCCGTTGGTGGAAGATTAAACCGTCGTTCAGTGAGTATCGTCGCAGCTGAGTAATCCAGCTTTAACAAAATTACATGATTTGATATTGTCCCGGCTTTTTAGCCGGGTCTTTTTTGCATCAAGTACTTTAAATTTAATCTATCTAATGCTGAAAATTTAATTTAATGAATCTAAAAATAACGTTATAATATCACTTCAATAAACAACTAACCAATCGAAACCATTGAGATTCCATGCAAAAAAACAATCAAACCACTGCATTAATTTTAGTTCATCATGGTGGCAAATTGACGCCAGAAGTTATAAATGGCTATACTAGTTTAAAAACTAGCGTGGTTAATCATTTTGCGCGGCAAAATTTATTTCAAATTTATGATGCTTTTTTGAATAAGCGCTACATAAATAATAGTGAAGAACTGATAACTTTAGATTTAGAGAGTCTGCTTGAACGACTTTTTCAGTTAGGTATGCAACAAGTTTTTATTCAACCAAGCCTTTTGGTACCTGGTCAACAATATCAAAAATTAATTGAGTTAGTCACAGTTTGGCAAGATAAATTTACAGACATTCGGGTTGGTAATGCACTGCTATCTGATTTGATTAGCTGTCAAAAACTAGCTGGTATGATGAATAATTATTTTGGTAAGTACCCTGAAGTTGAAAATATTTTAGTTGCACATGGCGGAGTTAATCATGGCAATCGCTGGTTAGAGGTTTTTAGCTTCGAATTAAAACGCTTAAATTCATGCTTTCATTTGGTTGAGTTATCTCGAGATGAATTTGCTAATCTTGAGTCTTTTTCAGAGCATTTACAATTAAAAATCAATCAATTAACCACTAATTTCCCGATTAAAATTATCTCATTTATGTTGATTTTAGGACATCATTTTTATAATGATATTGTTTCAAGTTGTCAAAAAATCCAAGTTAACACAGCCATTGAGATTTTCCCGCAGAGTTTAAGTGAATTAGAGTTTATTCATCAATTCGTAATCGATAAAATTTGTCAATTACTTAGCGCCAAGAATAATCTTAATTTGCTCACGCAAAGCAAGTGATTGTTTAGGGTGTCCATTGGAGTGAATCGCAATTGAAGTTTCGGCAAGTTCTAAACTACACGCAAAACTAGCACTCATTGCTGATTTTGAAGTTGCATTATTGACTAAAATTGACTTTTGCTGACAATAGTCAACCACCTGCTGATTAAATTCAATATTATCCGTCGCCGCAATAATTAAGGAGCAATTGTAAAAATCTTGTTCAAAATCAACTTCGCGTTGCTCAATAATGAGTCTTGGATAGTCTAATTGCAGGTATTGAAACTGTGGCTCACGAATTTCTGGACTGATGATACGTAAATTGCCGCCATATTCTAAAATTCTTTTTGCTTTTCGATAGGCAACGGCTCCCGCACCGAAGATAGTAATCTTAATTTGGCTAAGATCAATAAACAAAGGAAAGAGCCGTTGAGTCATACTTAACTCACTAATTCAGCAGTTAAATTAGCATAGCTTGCAACATCACCAATAATAAGCAATGCTGGAGGCTTAATCTGAGCGCCATCACGCAGACGAACAATATTCTCCAATGTACCACCAATTACGCGTTGATTCAATAATGTCCCGTTTTCAATAATTGCAACAGGTGTGTTAGATGATTTACCTGCCGCGACTAGATTAGTGCAAATAGTGTCTAAATTGCCAATCGACATAAAGAAAACTAAAGTCCCCTCTAATTTTGCAATCGTTGCATAGTCTAATTCGCTGTGCGCGCCGTGACCAGTAAAGGTATGAAATGAACTTGCGCGTTCACGATGGGTTAAAGGGATTCCTGCTGCCATTGGCACTGCCAATAACGAACTAACCCCTGGAATTAACTCATAGCTGATATTGTGCGCGATTAAAAACTCTACTTCTTCATAACCACGCCCAAACACGAACGGATCACCGCCTTTAAGACGTAAAACCGATTTACCTTCCTGCGCTTTATCAACCATGGT
>DPRZ01000149.1 GCA_003538525.1 Neisseriales bacterium | reverse complement strand
ACTCAGCGCCGTAAGCGTAAAGGTCAATCGGCAACTCAAGTTGATAATGATTTCATGGTTCGTGACCTGGCTGAAATTAAAGTTGGCGATTTTGTGGTGCACATTAATCACGGCGTTGGACGTTATAGCGGTTTAAGCTTGCAAACCATCGGTGAGATGGAATATGAAATGATTGAGTTGGAATATCAAAATAATTCAAAATTATATATTCCCGTGCAAAATTTACACTTAATTAGTCGCTATTCGCATTTGGAAGGGGCGAATGTTGAGTTAACCAATCTTGGTACCAAGCAATGGGATAAAATTAAAGCTAAAGCCGAACAAAAGGTTAATGATATTGCGGCAGAATTATTGGAGTTGTATGCCCAGCGTGAAATTCAGCAGGGTAATTCGATTCCATTACCTGCTGAATATCCTGAATTTGCGCAAAGTTTTGGCTATGAACCAACGCAGGATCAGCAAAATAGTTTTGATGCGTTAATTAGCGATTTAAATAGTGCAAAACCGATGGATCGCTTAGTCTGTGGTGATGTTGGTTTTGGTAAAACCGAAGTTGCGATGCGCGCTGCGTTTGTGGTAGCGATGAATGGTTATCAAGTCGCAATCTTAGCCCCAACTACGTTACTGACTGAACAACTCTATCAAAATTTAGTTAATCGTTTTGCGGGATTTGCGTTAAATATTGCCGAAGTTTCGCGCTTTCGCTCGAAGAAAGAAATTAATCAAACTTTAATGTTACTGAGTGAGGGTAAGGTTGATATTATTGTTGGCACTCATCGCTTAATTCAGGATGACATTAGATTTGCCAAATTAGGCTTGGTAATCATTGATGAAGAACATCGTTTTGGGGTCAAACAAAAAGAGAAGCTTAAAAAAATGCGCCAGAATGTTGATGTCTTAACCATGACGGCGACCCCGATTCCACGGACTTTATCAATGGCATTGGATGGTCTGCGTGATTTTTCGATTATTGCCACAGCACCGTCGCGCCGCTTGGCTGTAAATACCTTGATTGTTGCTGATGATAATGCGATTATTCAAGAAGCCATTTTGCGTGAAATTCGCCGTGGTGGACAAGTGTTTTTCTTGTATAACGATGTAGCGTCAATTGAACATATGTATAATCGGCTTACTGAATTAATTCCAGAGCTACGGATTGCGATTGCGCATGGTCAAATGCCGGAACACGAACTAGAGCAAACAATTAAAGATTTTGTGCATCAACGCTATAATTTATTACTATGTTCAACGATTATCGAAACTGGAATTGATATTCCAAATGCGAATACGATTTTAATTTATCGGGCGGATAAATTTGGTCTGGCACAACTCCATCAATTACGTGGTCGCGTCGGGCGCTCGCATCATCAAGCTTACTGTTACTTGTTAGTGCCTGAGCGCACCACCAAGGATGCTGAAAAACGCTTGGATGCAATTATGGCAACCAGTGAATTAGGTGCTGGGTTTAATCTTGCAATTCATGATTTGGAAATTCGTGGAGCAGGTGAGATTTTAGGGGATAATCAAGCGGGTAATATCAAAGAAGTTGGTTTGACCTTATACAGCGAAATGCTTAAAAAAGCCATTAAAAAGCTCAAAGCTGGCGAAAAAATCGGCGATATGTTTGCAGCAAGCGAAACTTATTGTGATGTAAATTTAAATGTCACGGCGATTTTACCGATTGAGTATTGCCCGAATATTCATGAACGTTTGATTTATTATAAACGCTTAGCTAAAGCTGAAAATACTGAGCAGTTAGACTTAGTTTATCAAGACATCATTGATAATTATGGTTTGCCACCTGAGGCGGTGCGCACATTAATTGCGTTGCACCAGTTGCGTATTACCGCGTGTAAATTTGGTATTCAAAAATTGGATGTGAGTAATGCCACGCTTAATCTGCTATTTATTGATAAACCACCCGTTGAACCATTGCAAATTGTGTTGTTGATGCAGCAGCTCAAAACCTGTAAGTACGATGGTAAAAATAAATTAATCTGGCAGGTCAAATCAGTCAATTTAGCCGCAAAACTCTATAATGCAGAATTTATTTTAAATCAGCTAGAGCAGTGCGTAAGATGATATTTAGCGATGAATTAATAAATTGTTCAGTTAATAATCAACTGTTCTCTTTGGCTAGTGACAGTCGGTGATTTTATATTCTTAGCGATTTAAATACTCGTTAGTGTGAATCTAGAACGTATTAGTTATTGAGTAGTTACTAACTACCTGAACAATTATTCGGTAAATAGCGTTTAGCTAAATTAGAGCTACATTCCCATTGTGTAGATTTACCGTCAAATGTTCCAAGAAACTTAATGTAGGGGTTAGTTAATAGAATATCCTTGCCATCTTCTAAGTCAGGAATAATCTGTGTGTTAATGTAGGCAAAAATGGTCACTTGGCTGTTTTCGACTTCTTTATGTGCAACTACGCTACTAATATACGTTCCTTGAATTTCAAATGGTTGTGGCAAGCCAAACGAAGTGTTTTCTAATTCCACACTTAGTGGATAACCAGCATTTTTAACTGCAAATTCATTTAAGGTGTTTTGAATAGGGTGTACCAATAAAAAAGCTTCGGCAACTTTGCTTCGGGTTAGAAAGGCACTATAGGCTGTTTTAATTGCATAACCTAGACCGAATAGAATAACGAGTGCAATTAAAATAGTTGCTTGTTTGGAGTGGGATTTGGGCTTTGATTTTTGATTAGTTACGGTCATTTTATTTGTTTTTCTCGGGGTTTATTCTTAATAACTCCTGAATTCTATCATAATAGCCAATCGCATTGCAGAGTTTAATGCTGAGCTCGAAACTGAATAATTTAACCTAAGGAAATATAGTTGAAATTAATCTCCAAGCTGTGTTACAATTATGCCATACCACTTACCTGTTGCAAATATTATATGTCGAAAAGGCTCTGAAATTCAACTTTCAGGTATTTGTAATAAAATCAAAAAATTTAGGAAATAATATATGAAAACTTTTTCAGCAAAAGCTCATGAAGTAAATCACGAGTGGTTTGTTGTAGATGCTAAAGACCAAGTATTAGGTCGTTTAGCGGCTCGAATTGCACACGTACTTCGTGGAAAACACAAAGCTATTTACACCCCACACGTAGATACTGGTGATTTTATCGTTGTTACCAATGCGGACAAATTAGTTGTTACTGGTAAAAAAACTTTAGACAAGATTTATTACCGTCATACTGGCTACCCTGGTGGTATCTACTCACGCACATTCAACCAAATGTTGGAAAAAGCTCCCGAGAAAATTTTAATCCATGCTGTAAAAGGTATGTTGCCTAAAGGTCCTTTAGGTTATGCAATGATTAAAAAATTAAAAGTGTATGCTGGTGAAGAACATCCTCATACTGCTCAACAACCTAAACAATTAGAGATATTAATAGGGGCTTAATAAATGGTTGGAAATTATAATTACGGTACAGGTCGTCGTAAAAGTTCAGTAGCTCGCGTGTTTATCACTAAAGGTGCTGGTCAAATTATTGTGAACGATAAAGCTTATGATGAGTATTTTGCTCGTCCAACTAGCTGCATGGTAGTACGTCAACCTTTAGCGTTGGTTGATCATTTATCTACTTTTGATATTCGTATTAACGTTCACGGTGGTGGTGAGTCTGGTCAAGCTGGTGCGATTCGTCACGGAATTACTCGTGCATTAATCGAATACAATCCTGATTTGAAATCAGCATTGTCTCAAGCAGGCTTTGTTACTCGCGATTCACGTGAAGTTGAACGTAAAAAATGCGGTTTGCGTAAAGCTCGTCGCGCTAAACAATTCTCTAAACGTTAATCGTTTACTGAAAAGTTTTCAAAACCCTGTGCCATTTGGTACGGGGTTTTTTATATCATGGTTTTAGTTCAGAGTTTATTTTAATTTTAAAATATAGTGCGCTGATTTGTGTTAGAATAATGCTTATCAAAGTCAGATTTGTCTCTCCAGCTTGCGCGGCTTTGATTTATGCTTTATGGCTAAAGGGAGAAATCACACATTATAACCAGCGTTGTTGTATCTCTTATTTTCCTCTTAGCGTATATTCAATACAATAAATTTAATTTATTTAGCATATGTAGTTAGTAAATTTGGTATATTTATATTCAAGTAATTTTATCATACTGAAGTAAATAGTCTATGCCTACGTGTTGGAACGAACTAGTTTTATAGCTTGGTCTTCAATTAATTTGCGTGGGTCTACTGAATTAGTTTCTATAGATAGAGTAATTCGAATTATAGTTAAGTTTTATAAGGAATGAATAATGTCAGAATTTTTATTTACCTCAGAGTCAGTTTCTGAAGGTCATCCTGATAAGGTAGCCGATCAAATCTCCGATGCGATTTTAGATGCGGTATTTGCTCAAGATAAATATTCACGGGTGGCAGCCGAAACTCTAGTGAATACGGGGTTAGTAGTGTTAGCCGGCGAAATTACCACTCAAGCGAATGTTAATTATCAAAAAGTTGTTCGCGACATGATTCGTGAAATTGGTTATACCAAAAATGAATATGGTTTTGCTGCAGATAGCTGCGCAATTTTAGTTAATTATGATCAGCAGTCACCAGACATTGCTCAGGGCGTTAATGAAGGCCAGGGTTTGGATTTGGATATGGGAGCAGGTGATCAAGGTCTAATGTTTGGCTATGCTTGTGATGAAACTCCGACCTTAATGCCTTTGCCAATTTATTATTCACATCGTTTGATGGAAAAACAAGCCCAAGTACGTAAATCTGGACAACTAGCTTGGTTGCGTCCTGATGCTAAGGCTCAGTTAACTGTGCGTTATGATAGTGAAACTGGGAAAGCGCTCTCTTTTGATACCGTTGTGTTATCAACGCAGCATGATCCTGATTTAAGTCATAAGCAAATTGAAGAGGCTGTGATAGAAGAAATCATTAAGCCAACTTTGCCAAGTCATATGTTAACTAAAGCCACTAAATATTTAATCAATCCAACTGGGCAATTTATCATTGGTGGACCAATGGGGGATTGTGGATTAACTGGGCGTAAAATTATTGTGGATACTTACGGTGGTGCAGCACCGCACGGTGGTGGAGCTTTTTCGGGTAAAGATCCATCTAAAGTCGATCGTTCGGCAGCGTATGCGGCTCGGTATGTGGCAAAAAATATTGTTGCAGCAGGCTTAGCTCGTCAATGCCAAGTTCAAATTGCATATGCAATTGGTGTAGCAAAACCAGTTGGGATTAATATTAACACTTTTGGTAGTGGCAAAATAGATGATCGTAAAATTGAACAGTTGGTTATGAACCACTTTGATTTGCGTCCTAAAGGAATTATTCAAGAACTAGATCTACTGCGTCCGATTTATCGTAAAACTGCGGCCTATGGTCATTTTGGGCGTGAAGAGGCTGAATTTAGTTGGGAGCAAACCAATAAAGCTGAATTATTAGCGAGTTTTCTCTAGTCTATCAATAGATTGGAATGGCAAGCCTTGAAGTTTTAAACTGTACTGAATAGAGTATTTGTTTTAACCTCAGCGTTAATTATAGTTAATGGCAAATACTCATATTTTGTTTAGTATGGTGTGCTAGAGAACTTAATAGAAAATCTTTGAGGTTGCAATTTAAAGGTGCTAAAAATGTCTGAAGCAATGAGATTAATTTTACGTGATCATGCCATGTTTATTTTGGTCGTTTCGTCGCTGATATCAATAATATCAGGTATGTTTATCACTAGGTTTAATGCTAAGAAAGATAAAGAGTCTCAAGTTCATTATGCAAAACAAGAGTTTTATGTTAATTTTGTTATCCACCAAATACAAATTTTTGTATCTTACCATAAAAAAGATGCTAAATTAACACAAGATATGGTTGACGAAGCCGAGCGCTTGCATGCGGAGTTTCTAATTAAGGGTGATATTAATTTAATTGATGAACTCATCACCCTACGAGAGTTGGCAAATACTGAGTCAAGTTCTAATGAACTTGTAATTCATGCAGTTAGAGTAATTAATCGGCTGCGTAAATTATCAAGAAATAACCCGATAACTATTGAACAATATAAGAAATTTATGACTTTATCTTTTAATTTACCAGATTATATTTATACCAACATTGAGTTGCCGCGCAAAGGTGATACTAAAATGAAAAGATGGATTAAGTCAATCTGCTCTAATGCTCAGCGGCTCTAAATTGGATTATGAACCATACTTATAATACCACCTATACATCAATGATCATTTTATATGGAGTTACGCTAGCTTAGGATCGTTATATTTGAATACTTACTAAAGATTCATTTGTATTTTTAGTGCCCCACTCATGTGGAGCTTAAAACTCTATAAATCTAGTTATTTTTACTAACTAACTTTGCTTCCTGTGTTTAAAGATTAATACTAGATTTGTTGCAGGATCATTGCTAAAGTTTTTAACAATAAGTGATAATGTTATTCTTATTAAATTTAGTCATTTAACGATGAGGCTGGAAAATAAACTGTTCCACCCCAGTTGGCTTGTAAATCAAAACCATTTTTATAAAGCTGGTAAACTGCAATTTTTGGATTAAATGAAATTTGTCCACCTAAAACACCTAAAGTAGCTGAGGCACCGATATCACCCCCACCACCTTTAGCACCAATAAATTGACTCAAGGCCATTTTGTTTTTGAATACAAAAACTAGATACATTGATTCGTAACCAAGACCTGGTCCAGTTCCACTTCTTGCTGTATCCATATAAATAGTTTTGTGATTTGTATTATCAAAAATTACGCCTTTCCCATAAGCTGCCACGTAAAACAACAAATTGAAAGTTTTTACCTCAAAAACCCCAAATGCATATGCTGATTCAAATTTAGGGCGTAATGTTGCATTATTTGAGTACATTGTTTCTAAGCTTAGTTTAGCTATTTCTAAGTACTCACGTCGAGTTTTAACTATATTAGGGTCCAAATTAGTCACTAACCTTTTATGGGCATTTAAAAAAGCAA
>DPRZ01000138.1 GCA_003538525.1 Neisseriales bacterium | reverse complement strand
CTTGCAAGGTTAGTTAATGTGTTAGCTCCACTCTTATCTTCAATTTTATGAAATTTGAAAGGAACTATTATGCAAACAACTTCAACTCTTAATCATGGACAAAAATCTACTTACGTAGTTAGTGCAGAAGAAAAATCTAAGGTTATCTCATTAGATTTACGCGATGAACAACAACGTAAAAATAAAATTTTAGCAACTGTAAATAAGATCGAATTTGCTGGTGAAGCACTTAACGATTAATTTTTTTATATGAGCGAATAGATTAACTAATTAATTGCAAACTAGGCTGCCTTTGGGTAGCCTATCTTATTTTTAAATTACATACTATGTTTAATTAGTGGAATTGTAATTGGTTTTTTTTGCATGGTTGCAGCTTGGCTAACTTGATTAATTAGTTCAATTAATTTGCCCAGATTGCGCGCATAATGAGTTAGTAAGTATTTCAATTCAGTTGCACCAATTTTAATTCCCTCACGATTAGCATAAATTGTTAAAGCATGAAATAACTCATCTTCAGTTAAACTTTTTAAAGCAAAAACCATTCCAGAGTGAATGCGAGTTTTTAAATCAATCCGTAATAGTGTTGAATGATTTAAATTAACAGTGGAACTGGTTAATAAATAATTATCGCGATTAGCTAATTTAATGTGATTAAACACATCAAATAATTCAATTTGCAATTCATCATTAAGTAAATCAATATTGTCTAGTGCAATAAAGCGAAATAAATTCAAATCAACGCCACGTAAATCACCATTACGTAAGGTAGTTGCATCTAAATAGAGCGCGCTCTGATATTTATGGTTGGCTAAATTAATCCATGCTTTGAGTAAATGCGTTTTACCCGTTAAATGTTCGCCATAAAGATGGGTGAATTGACTTGAAAAGCCTTGTAAATTCGCCACACTAATTTCATTACCATTCGCAATAAAACTATTGAACTCATATTCACGATTGAATAAATCGAGTAATTGTTGCTGTATCATGCTCTAATCTTTATAGTAATGAGTGCTTTTATAGTATTTTTTGGCATGGCGTAAGAGTACCACCGCGATAGTTGATAAAGGCAGAGCTAAGAGCACACCGACTAAACCAAAAACTTTACCAAAAACCATTAAGGCTAAAATAATCATAATTGGATTCAGACCAATTCTACCGCCAACTAAAAATGGAGTTACTAGCGCCCCCTCCAAAACATGCCCACCCGCAAATGCAGCAAAAATGGCTAATAAATTAGCCGAGCTGCTAAATTGAGCTAAACCAATAATCATGGCAAAAGTTAGCCCTGAAAGCACACCTAAATAAGGTATAAACACCAATAGACCAGTAATAATTCCAATGGCGGTACCAGATGGTAAACCAACTAGAGTTAAGGTAGTCGCGTAGTAGCATGCCATAATAAACATTACCGAGAGTTGTCCACGTAAATATGAGGAAAGCATGGTATCAATATCACGCACTAACATATGCATTGGAGTTGTAAATGAACGTGGAATCATTTCATCAAAAAATTTAAGAATGTTGTGCCAGCCAATAATTGAATAAAAGAGCGCAAATGGAATTAAAACTAAATAAACTAAGATCTCAATTAAAATAACGCCATTTTGCGCCACGCGCTGTACTAAATCCAAGCTATTCATTTTGGCTTGGTTGGCTAATGCAATCTGTTTTAGACTATTTAAGTCGAGCTGCCAATTAGTACCTAATTGAAGATTAAATTTATGGAGCAAACCATGATTGAGTAGGGTAATAATTTGTGGTACTTTATCTAATACCGCTTTGAACTGAGCAATTAAGACAGGAACCAAATAAACTGGAATGGCGATAAAAATGCATAAAATTAACAGTGATAATACCAACGCGCTAATTTTGCGATTGATTTTATATTTATTTTGCAGGCGATCGACTAATGGATTGAGTACATAAGCAAGAATCAATGCACTAATAAATGGAATTAATACCCGACCGATTAAAACGGTAATGGCAAAAAGCAGTATGGTTGCGGCTAAAAGAGATAAAAGTGGTTTAAGTTTTATGAGTTGTTGTTGCATAGTTGGCTGAACGAACCTTTTGTGATAGTATTATGATTAACAGTCGTATATTATACTATAGAATATACGACTAGCTTAAGCTAAACACGGCATTTTTCAATTCAGGTTTGAAATTAAAGCTAATTTGAGATAATTAGCGTTTGAACTATAAATTGAACTAAGCTATTTTCTTGAGTTGAATGGTTTTTGTTTTAAACTGACGGGGTTTAGTTTTGCAACTGCTACTACAGCCAGAACAGATACTGCCACAACCTGCGCGAGCACGTTTAAAGAATTTATATAGGTAAATTCCTGCACCCAAGAGAATTAATAACATGACTAAAATATCTAAATAGTGTTCCATGATTATTTCCAATTTAAATGAATGCTAGAGTTAAATGGTATATAGCGTAGGATGCCGCATAAGCCAAGATCATTTGATAGACAAACATGATAATTGGCCATCTCCATGTGTTGGTTTCACGTTTAGCCACGGCTAAAGTAGAAATACATTGTGGTGCAAAAACATACCATGTAATCAGCGACATTGCGGTTGCGATGCTCCACTGGTGTTGTAAGACCGTGGCTAAGCTTTGGCGTACTGCATCTTCGCTGCCACTGAGAGCAAAAATAGTTGCTAATACTGATACCGCAACTTCACGCGCCGCCATACCAGGAATTAATGCGACAACAATTTGCCAATCAAAACCAATTGGGGCAAACAGTGGTTGCAAAAATTTACCCACAATTCCAGCAATGCTGTAATTAATTGCTGGATCAGTTGCACCAACTGGCGCGCCAGGAAATGAGGATAAAAACCAAATAATAATCATAACTGAGAGAATAATTGTTCCCGCGCGTTTGATAAACATTTTAGCGGGCTTAATCAATTCGACTAAGACGTTGTATAGATTCGGAGTTTTGTAGCTCGGTAATTCAAGAATTAACGGTTGACGATCGCCACGGAAAAAGAAAAATTTAAAGATGAACGCCATAATTAACCCAGAGAAAATTCCTGCGGCAAACAGCGCAAACATCACTAAACCCTGTAGATTGGCAAAGCCCCAAATGGTTTTGACGGGAATAAAGGCGCTAATTAAAAGTGTATATACAGGGAGCCGTGCGGAACACGTCATGAGTGGAGCAATTAGAATTGTCACAATGCGATCTTTGCGATTTTCGATGGTGCGCGTTGCCATGATACCTGGAATGGCACAGGCGAAACTTGAAAGTAATGGAATAAACGCGCGTCCATGCAAGCCAACGCCTCCCATTAATTTATCCATCAAAAACGCCGCTCGCGCCATATAACCGGTGTCTTCAAGCAAAATAATAAACAGTGAAATAGTTAAAATTTGTGGTAAAAAGACTAGAATTGAACCCACCCCAGCGATCACACCATTGGCAAGCAAGCTTATCACAAAACTATGCGGGTCAATGCTGGCGACATAATCTTGAGCACTGTCAAAGACTCCTTGCAGCAGCCCTTGCGGGATACTTGCCCAGCTAAACACCGCTTGGAACATCGTAAATAGAATCGCTAACAGAATCACTAAGCCAAAAAATGGATGCAGTAATATGTTGTCAATTTTATTTGACCAGCGCGCAGGTAAACCACGGCGTGTTTCCACCACTTGGATAATTTCGTGAACACGTTTGTGATAACTGCGCACCATTTCAGGAGTTGGCTCTTGCCATTGATTGATGTTTTTGCCACCAAGTTGTTTATATTTATCTAATTCTGAGGCTAGTTCGTAAATACCTTGTTTTTGCGTCGCGGCGGTTTCAATAATTGGGCAGTCAAGCATTTGTGATAATTGTTTAAGATCATATTCAAAACCACGTAGCTTAGCCAAATCGCTCATGTTTAGAGCCACAACGAGTGGAATTCCCGTTTGCTTGAGTTCTAAAATCAAACGTAAGCAACCACTTAGATTGGTGGCGTCTATGACCGCTAAAATGACGTCAATTGATTCTTCTTCATTGAATTGATTCAATACCACATCGCGGGTCACTTTTTCATCTGGGCTGCGTGAACGTAGGCTGTAAGTGCCAGGTAAATCGACCAAAGTAATCATGGTGTTTTGCGGGGTACTAAAGTAACCATGTTTTTTTTCAACGGTAACCCCAGAATAATTCGCTACTTTTTGGCGACTACCAGTTAAGGCATTAAATAACACGGTTTTACCGCAATTGGGTTTACCTACCAGAGCGACGCGTAATTCTTGCGGATGTTGCTGATGATGAGCTTTGATTTTATGTTCTTGCTGGTGCAAAGTTTTATGTTTAAGTTGTTTTTCTTGGTGCATTATTAATCCTGATTGAGTAATTCAACTAAAATAATTGCCGCTTCATTGCGACGAATTGCGATGGTGGTTCCATTAAAGCCGAGTTGAACTGCGATTGGATCGCGATTAATTAAACCGAAATGTAGCACAGTTAATTCAACACCTTCAATAATACCAATTTCAAGAATGCGTCGTTCGAGTTCACCAGCTTCTAATTCCACATTGTGGGGCAAAAGTCGTTCATCAATTGTCCGCACGATGCACCGTTGCGATTTGCCAAGCTTAGCGAGAGAGATTAAGTTCTGTGTCATGGTTTGATCGTTTCAATAATAACGTTATTTTATACAGGGGTTATTATAAATGAGAATGATTCTCATGTGTAAGTTTTTCTTGAAATTATTTAAGCTCGGCGGGTAAATTAAGTTTTTATGCTAAAATAAGGTTAAGATTTTTCGATGAAAGTTGGAGCGAGTAATGACAAATAAAATAAAATTAATTAATTTACTGACCGATTTGATTGCTTTTGAATCGGTAACACCCTGTGATGCTGGTAGTTTGGATTATATTGCGGCATTTGTTGAAAACTTAGGTGGGAGCTGTGTTCGCTTAAAGCGCAATCAAACCACGAACTTAATTGCCACGCTTGGAACTGGTTCGACAGTTTTTGCTTTTGCAGGGCATGTTGATGTCGTGCCAACGGGTGATGTAACCCAGTGGATTACGCAAGAACCATTTAAATTACAGCAAATTGGCGATAAATTAATTGGACGTGGTGTTGCGGATATGAAGGGCGCAATTGCGGCATTTTTATTGGCATTGGCTGATTTTATTGAAAAGAACGCTCCAGATAGTTATCAGATTAAATTGCTCATCACCTCAGATGAAGAGGGTAGTGCGGTTGATGGAACACCATTAATGGTTGAATATTTACAGCAAAATAGCCAACGCCTAAATTATTGCTTAGTTGGTGAACCTTCGTGTGTTACTCAGTTGGGTGATACGATTAAAGTTGGGCGGCGTGGTTCTTTAACCGGTGACCTAGTGGTGCATGGTAAACAAGGGCATATTGCTTACCCGCATTTGTGTGTTAACCCCATTCATAGTTTTGCGCCTGCTTTAGCTGAGTTAAGTTCGCAGATTTGGGATCACGGGAATCAGTATTTTCCTGCAACTAGTTTGCAATTTGCGAATTTAAATTCTGGTTTAGGGGTTACGAATGTAATTCCAGGCGAATTAAAGACAAATTTTAATTTTCGCTATAATACCGAACATAGTGCTGAAAGTCTACAACTGCAAGTGAATGCGGTTTTGCAAAAACATAATTTGGAATATAGCCTGTCATGGAACCACTCAGCACAACCATTTATGACACAAGTTGGTAAATTGGTCGAGTGTTGTAGTCAAGCGATTGAAGCGGTTTGTGGAATTGCTCCTCTGCTTAAAACCGATGGTGGCACTTCGGATGGGCGCTTTTTAATTGCGGTGAGTGATGAAATTATTGAATTTGGCGTGCGTAATGAGAGTATTCATCAAATTAATGAGGCAACAACTTTAGCCGACCTAACTAATTTAGAAAAAATTTACAATAAATTATTACACGCTATTTTTGTTAATTAATTGTTTTAGTTGGTGAATAATTACTGGTGGGGAATTAATTTATACAAAAATGCAATTAAATTTATTTTGGGCTTGACTCTAACGTTACGTGATAATT
>DPRZ01000061.1 GCA_003538525.1 Neisseriales bacterium | reverse complement strand
GATAACCCTTCCCCAAAATAAAGATAATTCATAATAACGTCTGCATTAATTTGACAGGACTAAACCATAATTTATAACGGGAATCAATTTATGAAAAAATTAGCAATTAGTTTATTATTTTTAACCAGCGTAACTTGTTTTGCAGAAGAGTTATCAATTTGCGCACCAAATTCACCACAACCAGAAATAAAACAAGCCGTTAAATGGTATCGTACTTCTGCAGAAAAAAATGCACTTTATCATCAAGCTTATTTGGTTGCAACCAACTACGTAGAAAATTGGGTTAAACAGCATCATCCACAAGCTAAAAGCTGGGGTGTATCCTTAGATATTGACGAAACCGTATTAGACAATTCGTGGTATTTTCGGGATTGCACTGACTTAGCTGAAAATGAAAGCGACTTTAGTCACTACGTAGGCAATCCACAAAAATCAGTCGCTCTACCAGCTTCCAAACAATTTATTGATAAAGTTCATCAATTAGGCGGCTATGTTAGCTTAGTCTCAAATCGAGATGGAACTTTCGAGGATAGCACCGGTAATGTTCTTAAAACTACCATCGCCAACCTTAAACAACAAGGGATTTATTTTGATCAAGTAGTATTAGCTAATCGGCGCGATTCTAAAACCCCAAGTGATAAAAATCCACGCTTTAATGCAATTCAATCAGGTGATTACGATGCAACTCAAATGGTTTGGTCAAACCAATTACCCGCACATAAACTTATCGCATTTGTCGGAGATAACATTCAAGACTTCCCGAACTTTAAACAAATCAAACAGGATAAATTAGATGTTAATGATAGCAGCTATGCAATATTTGGTCAGGGTAATTTCATTTTACCAAATCCAATGTACGGTAGTTGGGTCAACAACGCTTTAAAATAAATCAAGCGTAAAAAAATAACGCCGAACTAAATTACCTCGGCGTTATTTTTATGATGTAAGAGATTTTAATCGGCTTGCACAATCAATTTCAAAGGTACGGCAATTTTGCTCGCAGGCGCTTGTTTTAACACAATTTGCTTCGCCGTTTGAACCGACATTTTCCCAATTAATTCAGGTTGCTGTGCCACCGTGGCGGTCATTTGCCCAGCTTTCACCGCTTTAATACCATCGCTACTGCCATCAAAACCGACAATTAGAATATTTTTACCTGTGCTTTTAACCGCCTCAACTGCACCGAGTGCCATTTCATCATTTTGCGCAAAAATAGCTTGAATATCGCTATGTGCCTGCAACATATTTTCAGCCACATTTAAGCCTTTGGCGCGATCAAAATCAGCCGCTTGCTTAGCCACCACATTCAAGTTCTTATCCGCAACCAAGTGAAAACCTTGCCCACGCTCACGAGTTGCCGAAGCGCCAGGAATCCCCTCCAATTCAGCAACTTTGGCATTTTTACCTAATTTAGCCAAAATAAACTCTGCCGCCATCTTACCGCCAGCCACATTATCCGAAGCAATTAGACTAACCACCTGACCTTTATCCGCCGAACGATCTAGCGTAATCACTGGAATACCTGCTTGATTTGCCGCTAGTATGGCTGAGGATACCGCCGCAGAATCCACTGGATTAATTAGCAATACATCAACACGTTGTTGAATCAGATCATCAATATCATTGCCCTGCTTAGCAGAATCATTTTGAGCATCCGCAACTTTTAGCTCCATGCTTTCCTGTTTGGCTTCCGTGGCAACACCATCACGCACCGCTACAAAAAAAGGATTATTTAAGGTTGAAATCGATAAACCAATTTTTAAATGATTAAGATCGACTTGTTTAGCTTGTGCCGCCCATTCGGGTGGATCCATGGTACATGCAGAAAACATTACCACGCACAAAATTGAACCGAGGATTTTTTTAAACATAATTCACCCTACTTTAATTTGAAGTTTTTTTACGATCAATATACACGGCTAATAAAATAACCGCACCTTTGACCACTAATTGATAGAAACTCGATACGCCCAATAAATTTAAGCCGTTATTTAACGTACCAATAATTAGCGCACCGATTAGCGTTCCCACAATGCGCCCACGTCCACCCGATAAGCTAGTTCCACCTAAAACCACCGCCGCAATCGCATCTAATTCATATGAAGTGCCCGCAGTTGGTTGTGCTGAATCTAAGCGCGAGGCTAAAATAGCGCCCGCTAAAGCCGCCAACAGACCATTTAAGGCATAAATTAAAATCTTCATGCGATCAACATTAATTCCCGAAATCAATGCAGCTTTCTCATTACCACCAATGGCATAGGTTTTACGTCCAAAAGGAGTTTTATGCAGCAAACACCATAAAATCACAAAGCTAATAATCACCGTAATCGCAGGCACGGGTAAACCCAACAAATAGCCGCGACCAAAGACTTGAAACCAAAAACTATCGCTCAAACCAGTAATTGGATTGCCATTGGTATAAACTAACGTTAGACCGCGAAATACCGTCATGGTGGCAAGTGTAGCAATAAACGGAGCCATCTTGGCTTTTGCAATAAAGGCGCCATTTACCGCTCCAAGTAGCGCACCAATCAAGCACGCGAAGCCGATTGCTAATACAGGATCTAATCCACTCACCATCATACCAGCCATTAACGCACTGGATAATGCCAAAATCGCGCCCACCGATAAATCAATTCCGCCAGTTAAAATCACGAACGTCATTCCAAAGGCAATTAAAGCATTAATCGAAACTTGGCGCAATAAATTCAGTAAATTCATTGGTGCTAAAAAATCAGGATTTAACACCCCCACAATTACAAATAACCCAATTAGACCGATAAACGGTATAACTTTCTGTCCCATTTGTTTAATTAACATAATTATTCCCCACCTGTGGCTAATGCCATAATTTTTTCTTGATTCGCGTTAGCTCGATCGAGTTCACCTGCAACCTTACCCTCATGAATCACCACAACCCGATCACTCATGCCAAGTACTTCGGGTAACTCCGATGACACCATAATAATCGCAACCCCTTGACTAGTTAAATCATTCATTAATTGATAAATTTCACGCTTAGCTCCAACATCCACACCACGCGTTGGTTCATCCATAATTAATAGTTGCGGCTTGATTCCCACCCATTTAGCAATCACGACTTTTTGCTGATTACCACCCGAGAGTTGCTTAACAGCTAGTTGCGCTGAGGACATTTTAACCGCTAAACGCTGTGCTAAATCGGCGACAAATTCACTCTCGCGTTGAGAATTAATTATTCCATATTTACTTAAATGTGCGGTACTTGCCAAACTAATATTATCACTAATTGAAAAATCCAAAACCAGCCCTTCATCACGACGATTCTCGGTAATAAAACCGATTCCATTTTGAATAGCTTGTAGCGGAGTTTTAATTTTAAGCGCCTGATTATGCAGATAAATTTGCCCAGAACTAGCAGGCTCTAGCCCAGAAATTGTCCGCATAATTTCCGAGCGTCCCGCACCCATTAAGCCCGCAATCCCCAAAATCTCACCTTGATGAACTTTAAAGCTTATATCTTCAAATTTACCAGCTTGACTTAATTTATCCAAGCGTAAAACTTCACTGCCTAATTTGGCACTTCGGAGCGGAAAACGATCATTTAACTCACGCCCAACCATCTCGCGCACCAATAAATTAAAATTAGTCTCGCCAATTAGCCGTGTACTCACCGTCACGCCATCGCGCATCACGGTTACCCGATCACAATTAGCGAAAATTTCTTCCATACGATGCGAAATATACACCACCGCAACCTTACGGGATTTTAATTCGCGCATCACCATAAATAATTTAGCGGATTCACGCTCAGTTAAGGCCGCAGTTGGCTCATCCATGATAATTACCTGTGCATTAGTCATCAGTGCCTTGACGATCTCTGCCATTTGTTGCTGACCAACCGAACATTCACCAGCTAGTTTATCCAAGGGTAATTCAATGCCAATTTCACTACATTTTGCCAGCGCTAATTGACGCATTTTAGACTGTTGTAAAAAGCCCAGACAATTACACGGCTCTTTACCGACAAAGAGATTATCTAAAATTGATAAATTTGGCCAAATGTTTAGCTCTTGATGAATAAACGTAATGCCATTATTTTCGGCAGCTTGCGCACTCGAGTAATTAGTTGGAACTCCGTCAATGAGAATTTGCCCTTGATCCGCCTGATGCACCCCAGTTAACACATTCATCAGCGTTGACTTACCCGCGCCATTTTCGCCCATTAAAGCATGAATTTCACCCGCCTGTAATTGAAAATCGACACCACACAACACCTCATTCGAGCCAAAACGTTTATGGATATTATGCAATTTTATTTCCATAATCTCACCTCTTGATTAATGCTCTTCACGATAAATTCCTTAAAAAATAACCCCAGCATGCAAAATTACATTCGCATACGGTGTTGCTTCACCGGTGCGAATAATCGCTTTCGCTGCATGACTGATGCGTTTAAATTCTTCGTGACTAACTTCGCTAAAACTCGCCTCGGTTAAATTAGCCTTAAGTTGTTGCTGCACTTTAGGATTGTGCGAATTTATTTCACTGGCTATCGTTGCGCGTTCAATTTGCATATGTTCGGCAACCAATTCAACTACGTCCAGAAAGCTCGGCACGCCTAATTTTAAGGCTAAATCAATTTTCTTAACCCCAGCAGGAATTGGCAAACCACAATCTGCAATTACCAACATATCGGTATGCCCCAAATCGGCTAGAATCTTCGCAATTTCGCTATTTAAAATCCCGTGTTTATTCATGATTTAATAACCTCTCAACCGCTGCACGCTCTGGCATTCCACCTTGCGCACCCAATTTAGTTACCGATAATGCCGCCGCTGCATTGGCAAAACGCATGCTGGGTTCAATACCTTGTCCCTCCGCCATCGCTACCGCAAAAGCCGCATTAAAGGTATCACCTGCCCCCGTGGTATCGAGTGCATCGACACTAAACGTCGCCACGCGTTTGATTTGCGTTCCATCACAAAATAATGCGCCAAGCTTACCCTCGGTAACGATTAATTTATTGGGATAGGCTCGTAAAGCTTGTTCTAGTTCCAAATCTGGAAATAATTCCGCCACCTCATGTTCATTTGGCGTAAGAAAACTAGCTTTGGCTAA
>DPRZ01000056.1 GCA_003538525.1 Neisseriales bacterium | reverse complement strand
TGTGCAGACTACCTGTTTTACTGGTATATGTTAGAATCTGGTTGTGTTTAAATTTAAGATAAAGTTATTCCTATGATTAAAGTGATTACAATCGATGGTCCAGCCTCCTCAGGCAAGGGCACGGTAGCTAAAATTTTGGCGGCTCAATTAGGTTTTGCCTATTTGGAGTCTGGTGCAATTTATCGCGCCTTAGGTTGGTGGGTAAATAAACATTATCCAGAGCAAGACGTGAGTGATGCGCAAGTAGTGGATTTAATCGCCAGTATGCAGCTGGAATTTAAAGCTGGCTTGATTTGGTTAAATAATGAGGACGTTACGGAACAATTGCGTGCAGAGTCGATCGGAATGCTTGCGTCTAAATATAGTTCAATTGCTGAAGTTCGTGCGCGTTTATTGCAGTTTCAACGTGATTTTGCTAAGGTGCCAGGTTTGGTTACCGATGGTCGTGATATGGGGAGCGTGGTTTTTCCGAATGCCAATTTAAAGGTGTTTTTAACCGCGAGTGCCGAAAAAAGAGCAGAAAGACGTTATAAGCAGTTGCATCAATTTGATAAAGCTGTTACAATGGGGGCTATTTTGCAAGATATCATTACTCGTGATGAACAGGACTCCCAACGGAGTGTTGCTCCTTTGAGCTATGATTCTTCATATAGGGTGCTAGATAATTCGGAGTTAAGCATTGATGAAACGATTAGTTTGATTAAAGCTTGGCTGTAAGATTATCTGGAATCATAAAATGGGTGCATCGCAATCGCGGATGCGTTAGTTTAATTTTTATTTTTTTAGTGGTAAGATATTGTGGAAAGTTTTGCAAATCTTTTTGAACAACATTCACTGCAATTAGAAATGCGTGAAGGTGAAGTTGTCGATGCAATCGTTGTTGCGGTTGATCATAAATATGTGACTGTTACGGCAGGTCTAAAATCTGAAGCATCTATTTCAGTAAATGAATTCAAAGATGATAAAGGTGAAGTTGAAGTTAAAGTTGGTGACGTAGTTAAAGTTGCTATTGAAGCTATCGAAGATGGCTATGGCGAAACGCGTTTATCACGTGATAAAGCCCGTCGTATTGCGGCATGGGAAGAATTAGAGGGCGCGTTAACTCGCGGAGATGTATTAAATGGTATGGTTTATGGTCGCGTTAAAGGCGGTCTTGGCGTTATGTACAAAAACGTACGCTTATTCTTACCAGGTTCATTGATTGATACACGTACCGTGCGTGATTTTGCACCGTATGATAATAAAGAAGTTGAATTCAAAGTAATTAAAGTTGATCGTCGTCGCAATAATATCGTTATTTCTCGTAAAGCAGTTTTAGTTGAAAAAACTGGCGAAGATAGCAAAGCAATTATTGAAAAAATGCAAGAAGGTAATGTGGTTCAGGGTATTGTTAAAAATATCACGGATTACGGCGCATTCGTGGATCTTGGTGGCATTGATGGTTTATTATACATTACTGATTTATCATGGAAACGTGTTAAACATCCATCAGAAGTATTATCTGTAGGTCAAGAAATTGAAGCTAAAGTATTGAAATTCGATCAAGAAAAACATCGTGTTTCTTTAGGTTTAAAACAATTATCGAATGATCCATGGGTAGGAATTGCTGAACGCTTCCCAGCTGGTACTCGTTTACACGGTAAAGTGTCAAACTTGACTGACTACGGTGCGTTTGTTGAATTAGAACCAGGTATCGAAGGTTTAGTTCACGTATCTGAAATGGATTGGACTAACAAAAACGTTAATCCATCTAAATTAGTTAAATACGGCGATGAAATTCACGTACAAATTCTTGAAATTGATGCAGACAAACGTCGTATTAGCCTAGGTATGAAACAATGCCAGGCTAATCCATGGACTGATTTTGCAGATAAATTCCACAAAGGTGATCGTGTAGCTGGTCAAATTCGTTCAATTACTGACTTCGGACTATTTATTGGTTTAGATGGCGGAATTGACGGTTTAGTTCACGTATCAGATATTTCTTGGACTTTATCTGGTGATGCGGCAATTCGTAATTACAAAAAAGGTCAAGATGTTGAAGCGGTAATTATTTCTGTTGATGTTGAGAAAGAGCGGATTGCTTTAGGTATCAAACAACTTGATAATGATCCGTATGCTATGTTCTTGAATAATAATGATAAAGGCGCAGTTGTAACTGGAACAGTTAAAGAAGTTTCTGCTGAACATGCTACTTTAGAATTAGTTGATGGGATTGAAGCTGTATTAGCTGCCCGTGAAGCTTCGAATGAACGCGTTGATGATTTAACTAAAGTGTTAAACGTTGGTGACAAACTTGAAGTGATGATCACTAATATTGATCGTAAATCACGTGTAATTAATGTGTCAGTTCGTGCTAAAGATTCAAGAGAAGAAGCCGATGCAGTGAAAAAAGTTAGACAAGCCGAAAAATCTTCTGGTACGACTAATTTAGGTTCATTGTTGCAGGATAAATTGTCACAAGGATAATCATGAATCGCTCAGACATTATTAAAAGAATCTCTGAGCTTTATCCGAAGCTAAGCCGAAAAGAAGTTGAACTAATTGTAAAAGAATTATTTGGTTCAATGGCTTCAAGCATCGCAACGGGTAAGCGCATAGAGATACGCGGTTTTGGTTGTTTTTCATTGAAACATCGTGCGGCGGGTAAAGTTCGTAATCCACGTCACGGAGTAGCAGTTGAGTCAGGTGAGCGCCATGTGGTGTATTTCCGGGCTGGAAAAGAACTAAGAGAGCGGGTAGATATCTTTAATAAATAAAGATATCTCAAAATCCACCATTTAATGGTGGATTTTTTGCATTACTATAGTATAATCTAGACGGTTTATATTTTAGCTGATGTGCTTAATTGAAAGATTGTAACGTGATGAAAAAAGACGGATTTACCATCATCGAGCTATTAATGGCGGTGGCGATTATTGGTATTTTAGCGGCAATTGCTATTCCCGCCTACACCTCATATATTGCGCGAGCAAAAATTAGTGAAGGCTATAGTTATGCGAGCTTTTATACGGTGGCAACCGCCGAATATTATCAGGAACACGGTGCTTTTCCAAATAGTTTAAACCAATTAAACATTAATGGGCAAGATCAAAGTTCACGTTATGTCAAAAAAATCTGCTTACAAAACTCGGGTGCTTTTCAGGCAATCTTCGGTGGTGATCCGATGAATGGAGCCCTGCAGTATGTTCCAGAGGTTACCGCTGGTGGTGCAATCCGCTGGTCATGTTATGGAATTGAAATACCGACTAAATACATTCCCACCCATTGTCAAAATACCGACATTGTCTATAATAAAAATGGCTTATTAATTATTAATCGTGTGGTTGATGGTACGGCAACCTTATTGGCTTATGGCTACCCATGCCCAGAATATAATTCTACCAGTACTGCTTCGGTGTTAACTGACGCTGGCATTGATTTTGTACAAAATATGTATGTGTATATGCGTGATAATTTTGGTTATAATCCCGATAAAGTGGCTCTGGTTTATAATAGTTACTCGCAATATTTTAAGGATATGCAAGAGTCGTGGAAAATTCAAAATCCAACCGATAATCCATATCAAGATTTACATTGCGGTGTCGGTTATAGTCCTGGGTATAATTATGGTATTATGATAGAAGTGGGCAATGTGTCAACCGCTGGAGTGTGCCCAGCCTCGGCTCCAATTATTTGGAATTGTCAAAAAATGGTTACTAAAAATGGCGTAACTGCTTTTGAAGTCGATCCAACTTCGCGCTGGACGTGTGGACCCCGCAAAGAGGATGGACTGATTCATTAGTGTTTTTGCAACTTTAATCAGTAAGGTTGAGCGCGGGTTAATTGTATTTTGTTAATGTGAGTTTGGATTATGTTAGATTATAATGATTTATTTTTGTTTATTGAAGTCGCTAAATGTGGCAGCTTTTCGGTCGCATCAAAAGTACTCAATCTATCACAGCCGCAATTAAGCCGGCGGATTCAAAAATTAGAAAAATCCCTCGGGGTAAATTTGTTTCGTCGCTTAGCCAGTTCGGTTGAGTTAACCGATCGCGGGGAAGATCTTTATCAGAAATTAAGTTTACAAAAATGGTTGTTGGATAGCGACATTCATAATTATATTTTAAATCTAAGTCAATCACCAGGTGCATTAAAAATCGTCTTGCCTGCAGTTTTTGCGTATCATGTTATTACGCCACATTTGCCTGCATTTATTCAGCAGCACCCAGAGCTTAAATTGCAAATTAAATATAGCCATAGCGCGGTAAATATTTATGAATCTGGAGCTGACTTTATGGTCTCATCGAGCATTCCTAAGCAAAAAGCCTTATTAATCAAAACTATTTGTAACTGCAGCTGTGGATTTTATACCACGCCGACCTATTTGGCCAACTATGGTAATCCAGAGAGTCCAGATCAATTAGCCAAGTATTTGGTGGTGAGTTATATTTCGAGTGATGGTCATACACCAGATGATTTAGTTTTTACACATAATACTGAACAGCGCAAATTTGTGGTTTCAAATCGAACGCAGTTATTAATTAATGATGACTTACAGGCCGAGGCAATGTTAAACTCTAACCAAATTATTGTTGGTGGCTATGATTTTTGTTTTAGTAAGGGTATTGTTGGCGGGGAGTATATTAAATTATTTGAAGATTATTCTTTTTTGAGCGTACCATTTTATCAAATAACGCCACCGCATAAAAAAGATGCGCGAGTGACGTTATTTGCTGAATTTATTTCAGATTGTATCAAGCAAGCAAAGCTTATTTAACATATTTTAAACGTGCAGTAAAATGACGTAAAATTGGCGGTTCATATTCAAAATCTAAACCTTTAACTTGTTTAACGTCTTTTAATACATCTTTAAATGTTTCCACGATGTAATCCATGTGATCATTGGTATAAACGCGACGTGGAATTGTCAAACGCAATAATTCAAATCCTGACGCTTTTTGTTCACCAGTTTTAGGGTCTCGACCAAGTAATAACGAGCCAATTTCAACGCCACGAATTCCACCCTCAATGTACAGAGCATTAGCTAAGGCATGTGCTGGGAATTGATGACTTGGAATATGTGGTAGTAAGCGTGCAGCATCCACAAAGACAGCATGCCCACCCGTTGGGTTTTGAATCGGCACACCAGCGGCGATTAAGCCGTCGCCTAAATATTCAACTTGACCAATGCGATAGTTTAAATATTCTTCATTCATACCTTCATATAAACCAATTGCAAGTGCTTCCATATCGCGACCACAGAGACCACCATAAGTAATGAAACCTTCATAAGGAATACAACGAACTTGTACCGCTTTGAATAGATCATCACGTTCTTTCACGCAGCATAATCCACCCATGTTAACCAATGGATCTTTTTTAGCTGACATCGTTAAAACATCGCCACATTTGTAAATTTCTTTAATAATCGCTGGAATGCTCCAATCTTGATAACCAGCCTCACGTTGTTTGATAAACCACGCATTTTCACAATAGCGGGCAGAATCAATCACTACAGGAATGTCATGTTTTTTTGCCATGGCTGCAGCAGCTTGAATATTTTCCATTGATACTGGTTGACCACCAACGCTATTACAAGTCACAGTTACAATGATTGCAACTACGTTATCTGCGCCGTATTCTTGAATTGTGCTTTCGAGTTTAGCTAAATCAAAATTACCTTTAAATGGATGATAGGCTTGCGTGTCCATCGCTTCAGGCATTACAACGTTAATTGCTTTTGCTCCACTAAGTTCAACGTGAGCCGCAGTGGTATCAAAATGGTAATTTGAGATAAAAACTGGGTTCGTTACATTTTTCACTTGTTTACGGCGATCCATTAAAGCTGGAAATAAAATTTGTTCTGCGCCACGTCCTTGATGAGTTGGAACAACGTGTTGATATGCAAAAATATCATGTACGGCGGCTTCAAGTTTGTAAAAACTGCGGCTACCTGCATAGGCTTCATCACCTAACATCATGCCTGACCATTGACGATCACTCATCGCCCCAGTACCAGAGTCAGTTAGTAAATCAATGTAAACATCTTCACTGCGTAAGAGGAATGGATTATTTCCTGCTCCAGCTAAAGCTTGAACTCGATATTCTTTAGTGGTTTGTTTGATTGATTCAACCATTTTAATCCGAAATGGTTCAGGGATACGTTTAGACATATTTAATACTCCAAAAAAATAAAATTAGAAAGACCAAAATTGAATTAATATTACACCCAGACCAATAATAAACGCTAGGTTTAAAATTAGCTGA
>DPRZ01000243.1 GCA_003538525.1 Neisseriales bacterium | reverse complement strand
TATTGTGGGAAAATCGTCAGAAACGCAGGTAATCCACCAACTCCAATTGCGGAGGCAGTCACATGATTAATCGCAATAAGTGCCGACCCCAAGGCTGAACCGACAATCGCACAAAAGAACGGAATTTTAAAGCGTAAATTAACCCCAAACATAGCTGGTTCGGTAATTCCAAGATAGGCCGAAATGGCTGAAGTTAAAGCTAAACCTTTGATTTTTTCATCACGAGCTAAAATCATCATCGCCAACGTTGCCGAACCTTGCGCAATATTCGATAATGCCACCATCGGCCAAATCAAAGCACCACCGGTACTGGCAATTAGCTGAAAATCAATTGCGAGGAAAGATTGATGCATCCCCGTAATCACAATCGGCGCATACAAGGCACCAAAAACTAAACCACCGACTAAGGCAAATTTAGTGAAAATAAACACCAGACCAAAGGTTAAACCATTGGCAATTGCAAAAGTAATTGGACCAATGACGATAAAAGCCAAAAACCCTGTAACTAGCAACGTAATTGGTGCCACCACCAATAATTTAAACGCATCTGGAATCCGTTTATTTAACCATGCTTCAATTTTAACCATCACAAATGCCGCAACTAAAACCGGTAAAACTTGCCCTTGATAACCAACTTTCTCAATGGTCAAACCAAAGAGATGCCACGCTGGAATATCGCCTTTTAATTTAGCCGCAGCATAACCCCACGCATTCAGTAAATCAGGATGAATTAACATTAATCCTAAAACAATCCCTAATAATGGATTACCGCCAAATTTTTTCACTGCCGACCAACCAACTAAGCCTGGCAAAAACACAAATGCGGTACTCGCAATCAGTTGAATGATACTAGCAATCGGTGCAAAATGTGGCAACATATCCACAATCGATTGATGATTTGCAAAAATCTTTTCAGTCAATAAGTTATTCAAACCCATCAACAAACCCGCAGTTACAATGGCAGGTAATAGCGGTATAAAAATATCTGCCAACATTTTTACCATGCGTTGAATCCAGTTCATTTTTTGCTCAGCCGCCGTAGCTGCATCATTTTTGGTGCCTTGATTTAAGCCCGCATAAGCAATTAAGGCATCATGGACACTGTCAACTTTACCCTGCCCGATAATGATTTGAAATTGTCCATTGGTAACAAAAGTACCTTTGACAAAATCTAAGCCTTCGATTGCGGTTTTATTGATTAGCGATTCATCATGCAAAACAAAGCGTAAACGCGTAATACAGTGTGTAACTAATTTAATATTATTTTTGCCACCAACCCCAGCGAGGATTTGCTCGAGAGATTCGTTGCGAATTGAAGAGGTGCTAGTCATGTTATATTCTCCATTAAAATGAGCAGCTTAAAGTCTAAAATCGATCAGCCACAATTATAACTCATCTAGACAAGATAGTCAACACTTGTCTAGATGAGTTATTTATCAACATACCCAATTACACTACTTAGAAATTAATTACTCTAATAAAACCTCAGTTAATCCCACAATCTACTCATCTCAATACCATTATTAATAGCCGCATAAAAAAATTAATCTCAAATAAGGTTTCAAACAATCTCTTTTGCAAGTAAACCACGCCACCACCCCAAAGCAAATACTAAAAGCATCTTAAACCGACCCAAGACAACATCTAGAAGTAAGTGTATTAACAATCTCGCTACAGAACAGAAATCAAAAAACGCTGATCAAATCTTCAAAAATAGATTAATTTATCGAATTTTTAGCCAAGAAAAGCTAAATAATACCTAAAATGAAAATTGATCAGCTAAGTAATATTCTAAAGCAAGAGTTGGTTGTACATTGGAATAACCACAAAACAATATGTTAGCAGCGTAGCAACGCTACTAACATATCGCTCAGACTTGTCGCGATGAATCAAAGTAAGAGAGATTAGTAATAAATCCACAACTTTAAAAATAATTTAACTAAATCGCATTGAATCTAATACGTAGCCAGCTAATAAATCGGCAGCGCACGATTCTCAATCACCTTATTTAAAATAAAGCTCGAGTGAACCCCTGCCACGCCGCTAATTTTGGTGATTTTACCAACCAAAATTTTATGGTAATGCTCTAAATCATTAACAATGATTTTCAATTGATAATCCGCTGCCTGCCCAGTAATTAGTAAACACTCAACAACTTCGGCAATTGCGGTAATTTCTTGTTCAAATAAATCAAAACGCTCGGGAATATGCTTATCCATTGAGATATAGACAATTGCAGTTAAGCCCAATCCTAGCGCCTTGGCATTCAACACGCATTTATACCCTGAAATAATTCCCGAGTCTTCAAGGGTTTTGACCCGTCGTAAACACGCCGATGGCGACAAACCGACACAATCAGCTAAATCTTGGTTTGTGATTTTTCCGTTCTCTTGTATCACGCGTAAGATTTCTTTATCATAGGAATCGAGAGTCACCGCAATATTCTTTCTTAAAATCAGTAAATTGCACAATTATATATCAAAACCAACCAATAAAAAGATAATTTTGCAATAATATTTTTGTGCAACTGCGTTAAAATAT
>DPRZ01000011.1 GCA_003538525.1 Neisseriales bacterium | reverse complement strand
TGTAATAAATCCACGAAAATACGGCAACCTGAAGCTCCCAATGGGTGACCAATTGCAATCGCGCCACCATTTACATTGACTTTGCTAGTATCCCAGCCTAACATTTTGTTTACACCAAGAGCTTGAGCCGCGAATGCTTCATTAGCTTCAACTAAATCTAAGTCTTCATGTTTCCAACCAGCTTTAGCTAAAACTTTTTGCGTTGCGTAAACTGGACCTAAACCCATGATTTGTGGGTCTAAACCAGCCGATGCGCCAGCCACGATATAAGCTAATGGAGTTAAACCAAGTTCTTTAGCTTTAGCTTCGGACATTAACATCACAGCCGCAGCGCCATCATTTAACCCAGATGCATTTCCAGCTGTCACCGTACCATTTTCTTTAACGAAAGCTGGTCTTAATTTAGCTAGTGCTTCAACGGTAACACCTTTTTTAATGAATTCATCTTGGTTAAAGACAATTGGATCACCTTTACGTTGTGGAATAGTAATCGCAACAATTTGTGCTTCAAATTTACCCGCTTTTTGCGCGGCTTCAGCTTTATTTTGCGAGCCAGTTGCAAACGCATCTTGTTCGGCTTTAGTTATCTCTAATTTTGCGGCTATGTTTTCTGCCGTGATACCCATATGAACTTTGCTATACACATCAGTTAGTGCATCGGCAATCATTGAATCAACTAAGCTGGCATTACCCATTTTGTAACCATCACGCATTCCTGCGACAAAATGTGGTGATAGAGACATATTTTCTTGTCCGCCTGCAATTACAATTTCGGCATCGCCAGCGATAATCGCTTGTGCACCTAAATGAACTGATTTTAAGCCAGAACCACAAACTTGATTTACGGTCATTGCAGGAACGCCTTCAGGTAAACCACTTTTGATTACGGCTTGGCGTGCTGGATTTTGTCCCATGCCAGCTTGCAAAACTTGACCCAAAATAACTTCAGAAATTTGTTCTGGTTTAACGCCTGTTTCTGCTAGTAAGGCTTTAATTACGGCTGCGCCTAAATCAGCGGCAGGGATCTTGGCCAAAGTACCATTGAAACTACCTACGGCGGTGCGTTTTGCGGCTACAACTACAACTTTTGTCATTATATATTTCCTTATAAAGTTAAAAATTAATTTAAAGTACAAAATAAGTAAAAATAAGCGAACCTAGATTAAAAGGTTCGCGAAGTGTTCTTAGGCGAGAGAGGCTTCCATTACAGTTAGCGCTTTAGCTTTAACATATTCACCAGGTGCAACACAAAGTTCAGGGAAATCTTTGCTGCCTAATTTAGGAGCTTTAAGTTGTTTGCCTGATTTATCTGAATACCATTTGCTCATGTCTTTCCACCAGCTGCCAGGCATTTCAGTTGCATTTTTTAACCAGTCACTTGAGTCAGCAACTAAGTTTTCATTTACCCAATAGTTACGTTTATCGGTAGTAACCGGATTAACCACGCCTGCAGTATGTCCTGATGCACCTAAAACAAAACGAATTTGTGCATTTTTAAGGTAGCTAGTTGATTTATAAGCCGAAATCCATGGCACGATATGGTCTTTTTCAGCAGCAAATAAATACATTGGATAATCAATTAGGCTTAAATCCATTGTGTTGCCATCAACAACTAATTCACCTTTAACCAGTGCGTTATCCAAGTATAAGCGCTCCATTAAGAATGAGTGCATCGGTAACGATAAATCAACCGTATCATTATTCCAGTAAAGTAAATCAAATTTTTGCGGAGTTTTACCTAATAAATAATTATTTACCCAGTAATTCCAGATTAAATCATTCGCGCGCAGTGCTGAGAAAGTTTGCGAAATTGTCCGACCAGACATTACGCCCCCTGATTTATTTTTGGCTTCACGGAGTTTCATTAAATCGCGGTCTAAGAACGCTTTGATGTCACCTGGTTCGCTATGATCCAGCATAGTCGTCATTTGACCCATGCTATTAATCCAATCTAAACCACGTTGTTTCAATAAAATTGCTGCGGTAGTTAAAATTACACCGCCAACACAGTAACCTAGAGTGTTAACTTTATCTTTGCCACTGATTTTACGCGCGCTATCAATGGCGGCGATTACGCCATTATTGGCATATTCTTCCCAACGATAAGATTTAATTGAACTATCGGCAGATTTCCACGACACTAAAAATACATTATAACCTTGATCGACTAAATATTTAACCATAGAATTGCTTTCTTGCATATCTAGAATATAATATTTATTAATACATGGTGGTACAATTAATAATGGTGTTTCAAAAACTTTGTCACAAGTTGGTGTATATTGAATTAATTCAATTAGTTCATTGCGAAATACCACGGCACCTTGTGTAGTGGCTAAATTTTCACCAACATTGAATTGAGTTTCATCGGTCATGGTAATGTAACCGTTTTGCACGTCATCCATCATGTTACGCATACCATCGGCCATTGATTGACCTTTGCTATCAATCATGGCTTTAATTACTTCAGGATTGGTTAACGCAAAATTACTTGGGGAAATTGCATCAATGTATTGACGCATAAAGAACTCCATGCGAAATTTAGTTTCATCATCTGCATCAGATTTGCTAATGAATTCAAATAATTGCTTAGATACACCTAAATAACTTTGTTTTAAATACGCAAAGAAGGGATTTTGTTCCCAATCGGCATCTTTGAAGCGGCGATCGGCAGGTTTTTTAGTTTCTTCAGCCAATGATGTTTGATTTTGTGGGTTAAAATTCGACCACATTTTTAGTTGATCTTGATAAAATTTATTATGAGTTTCTAGATAGGTTTTGCTATGATCAAAAAAGTGTTGGAACATGCTTAGAAGTGGATTATTAACTGGATCTGATTTTCCACCAGAGACCGCAACTAGATTGTCAAACCAAGTTTTATTCGAATTAGCTAAGTTCGCAAAAAATTCATCAAATTTTGGAGGTTGATTAAACATATTTTTATTTCCCCTATGTGTTATGTATAACTCCACTATTTTAGCACTTATACTATTCTCGGGGATAATATTTTTGGTCGATGCTGTAAAGCGCTGGGTTGAATTGGTATAAAATAGCCACTTTAAAATTATAAAATATATTCTGTAGGTTTTAAGAAATTTGATTATAGCGCAATTGAGATTAGCTTCTTAACTGTTTTGCAAGGATATGCTCGTGAGAAATGGTTTATTTACCCTTCTGGTGTTATTGCCGACATTTGCGCTGGCTGAAGCTGGACATGCTAGTCAAGACAGTTGGTTACTCCTCGCGCTGGCAATTATTATTGGTGGTGCAGGGATTAGCTGGATTGTGCGCAAATTAACATTACCAACCGTGTTGGGTGAACTGGGTTTGGGAATGCTCTTAGCGGTACTCGCTCATTATCACTTTGGCTTTTGGGATCAAGTGGTTAGCAATCCAACACTGGCATTATTGGCTGAATTGGGCAGTATTTTGCTACTGTTTGAGATTGGCTTAGAGTCAAGTTTTAGGGATTTAGTCTCGGTAGGTAAACATGGCTTAGTTACCGCATTAATTGGTGTGATTGCGCCTTTTCTAATTGGCTGTTGGGTCGTTGGGGAATGGGTTTTTGCCAGCAGTGATATTAAGTTGAATTTATTTTTGGGCGCAACGCTGGCGGCAACCTCGACGGGTATTTCGGTGCGGGTATTTAAAGACTTAGGTATTTTACGTAATCCGGCTTGCCAGATTGTCCTAACCGCTTCAATTATCGATGATATTTTAGGCTTAGTTATTTTAGCTTTTGTTTCGGGATTGGTGATTGCGGGTACTTTGGATTTAATCACAGTTGGGCATATTTTACTGAATGTAGTAATTTTCTTTGTTCTGGCATTATTGGTGGCGCGGAGATTAACTCCTAAATTAATGAAGTGGGTTTTAAAAATTAGCCATGAAGAATCGATGATCGTGATTAGTTTAGTTAGTTTCTGTTTGTTTTGGGCATGGTTTGCCCATGCGATTGGTCTAGCTTCAATTATTGGTGCTTTTGTGGCTGGTTTAATCATGGATGAGGTGGTTTTTCGTAAAGCTAATCAACCGCATTGGTATCAAAAATTGCTTGAGTTATCGCGCAATACCACCAATCAAGAAACTCAGCAAATGATACAAGATCAAATTATAGTACGTCATCATCATGAACGCTTGGTAGATTTAATTAAGCCGCTGAACTATGTCTTGGTGCCGATATTTTTTGTCTATGCTGGAATGCAGGTGGATTTAGTTGCGGTGGCTAATTGGAATACCTTAGTCTATGGATTTTGGTTAAGTTTGGCAGCAATTGGTGGCAAATTAATTAGTGGGGTATTTCTGCCTAAATCGATTAATCGCTGGATTGTTGGCTTTGGGATGGTTCCTCGTGGTGAAATTGGTTTGATTTTTGCGCTAACAGGACGTCAGCTTGGAGTTTTTTCAACTGATATTTTTGCTGCGGTGTTGTTGATGGTGGTAGTTACTTCAATTGTCACCCCGCTAGCCTTACAATTTATAGTTAAACGAGGATTGAAATGAAATTAGCTTTTAGTAAAATGCACGGTTTGGGAAATGATTTTGTCATTATCAATAATTTAGAATTACGTCACGCTTTTAGTGC
>DPRZ01000217.1 GCA_003538525.1 Neisseriales bacterium | reverse complement strand
ATGTGTGATATTCTGTGTTCTAAATTCACATTTAAATTTGAATTAGTTTGTTGTAAATGATTTTATGGTTGTAGTGATTGGTTGCGGTTATAAATTTAGAGTAATTGGTTACTGGTTTAAAATTAGTTGTTTATTTTTGGCAGAATATTTTTGGTCAAAAATAACGAATTAAAATTAATGCTACAGCAATACTCGTTCTACCTCAGAAGCTGCAGCTTAGCCTTGGTAATCCTCAGATTTGAGAGTGTTTTTATTCAATTACATGATGATTAGTTGAGTTAAGTTTGCCGTAGTAGTGGTATTGCAGTTCGTTTTTGTAGTTTAGATCGAATAAAAGTCTTTTATATAATTTGTCCACTAAACAGGGGGCAGATCATTGAAATAAAGGCTTTTATTATTAATAAAGTTGATTGGATTTAATGCAGTTCTCTAGCCACGAAAGAACTGCATTAGGCGCATAAATAGCGCGTTAGGAAGATAGTTTTAAGCTAAAATAACATTTTTTGTGACAACTTTAGTCATTTTGACTAAAACCCAGCTAATGACAACCACGGCTGCGGTCATCTCAATCACGCCAATTACATGCCAAAATTGTCCAGCATCACTATTAATCCCAATATAGTGAGAATATTTAATTAATGCGGTAGAGCCAATTGCCATTGGAAAGGTAAAAGAGGCATAAATCGGAATAAAAGCAATTCTGAAGGCATTAATTCTAATCACAGAAATATATACTAAAGAAGTCATCATTAAGGCAAGAGCAAGTAAAAAACCTACAATCATTGGATTTGGGTTACTAAAGGCAGTTAAGTAACCTGCTAGACATAAGCTTGCAGGAGCACCCATAATTGCGAAAGAAGGTAATTGGGCATCATTAATGCGATCACCAAAAACTAGGCGATACATCATAACGGGTAACATTCCACAGTAGAGAACGAAACCTAGGTAAAAAATTACTTGTGTGATTATTGGTGCATGCATATTGCTACCTGTCACGCAAGCCACGACTATTCCCACAGGTGGCAACCAGCTAGGTAACATATGATTTAAATCAAAATCACGAATGCGGTGATAAATAAAGCTGGTTGCAAAAACCAGATGCAAAACAATTGCAAAATACCAAAGTATTTGCCCGCTGAGTAACGAGAAATTGGCAATAATGTCGGCAAGTACCATTAAACACATATCAAATGCTGGGATGAAACTACCTAATACTGGATGCGAAATTTCACGCCATAAAAGACCAGGATGTGCAAGTTTTTTTATCGTCACGACCAATAAAATTAGTGCAGCAATTGCGGCGCAAACATAGCGCAAATTGGAATGTACCTCAATCGCTAAAACATTGCCAATACCAGCTGTTCCAAGCGCTAATCCAGATACTGCGACAGGGAGATTAGCTAGATTATTAATAAATTTTTTCATGAATACCTCTTTAAAGACGAAATTAATTCTTGATAAGCCGTTATTGTAATTGATAATGGAAAAAGTAAACAATAGATATAATTTCTATTTTGTGGTTCTGTAATGTATTTTGTTGTTTGGAGTTTCTGTGGTGATTGTTTTGGACCTAGCGAAGTGAGTGGTTTTCGTGCTAAATTTAGAAATTCGGCCTTAATTGAAGTTAAAGTACAGCTGAATAATACCCTTAATTGATTTGACGTAATATGTTAAAATTAAAGGTTTGTAAGCAATTATAGAGGTAGCTAGGTTAATTAAATTTAAGATTTAGCTGAGTTAGATTTGAGAATGTTTTAGAGCAAAATATGTTAAAAAAACGCATTATTCCGTGTTTGGATGTCCGTGATGGGCAAGTGGTAAAAGGTGTTCAATTCCGCAATCATGAAGTTGTTGGAGATATTTTAGATCTTGCTGCACGCTATTCAGCAGCTGGAGCAGATGAATTAGTGTTTTATGCCATTACCGCAAGTAGTGATAGTAAGAATAATGATCGACAATGGGTGCGTGAAGTGGCAAAGCAAATTAATATTCCATTTTGCGTAGCGGGTGGGATTCGTTCGCTAGCAATGGCGGAAGATGTGCTGGCGAATGGTGCAGATAAAATTTCAATTAATTCCCCAGCCTTAGAAAATCCAGCGCTGATTGAGGAATTAGCCAAGCGTTTTGGCAGTCAATGTGTGGTAATTGGAATTGATAGCTGGAACCAAGATGGTGAATATCAAGTTTTGCAATATACGGGGGATGAGAAAAAAACGCTTAAATCGCGCCGCAATACTTTGGCGTGGGCGAAAGAGGTCATGGAGCGTGGCGCTGGTGAAATTGTGCTGAATTGTATGAACCAAGATGGCGTGCGTAAAGGTTATGATTTGGAGCAAACACGTTTATTATCTGAGGCGGTAACTATACCAGTAATTGCCTCAGGTGGAGCTGGTGAAATGTCGCACTTTAAAGATTTATTTATGCAAACTAAAGCCACTGGTGGCTTGGCGGCATCGGTATTTCATAAGGGAATTATGACAATTGCGGATTTGAAAGATTATTTAGCCACGGCTGGTGTTGCGGTACGTCGATAATTATAGGCTTTCATTGTTAGAGTGTTAGAATTAAACCATAAATGCGCCTAGCGAACAATTAATTAAAAACAAGGAAAACAGATGATACAAGATATTAATAAAATTGATTTTAACAAAAGCCCCGATGGCTTGATTCCTGTGGTGGTGCAAGATAACGCAACCTTGCAAGTTTTGATGCTGGGATATATGAATAAGGAAGCATTAGAGCAAACCTTGCAAACTAAGAAAGTAACGTTCTTTAGCCGTAGTAAACAAAGACTGTGGGTCAAAGGCGAGACTAGCGAAAATTATTTGCTATTGCAAGATATTTTTATCGATTGTGATCAAGACACTATTTTGGTGATGGCGCGTCCGTGTGGTCCAACTTGTCATACGGGTAGCACCTCGTGTTTTAGTCAGCAAAAATTACCTGGGTTAAGCCATATTGGGATGGTTGATCAGGTAATTCAAGATCGGATTGCTAATCCAACCGAAAATAGTTATACGCATAAATTAATTTCGCGTGGCTTGAATAAAGTTGCACAAAAAGTTGGTGAAGAAGCGGTTGAGGTGGTGATTGCCGCATTGGCTGAAACGCGCGAAGATTATCTCGGTGAGATGACGGATTTAATTTATCATTCATTGGTGCTTTTACATGCGCAAGGCATGAATTTGGATGATATTGCTGAAGTTATTGCCGAGCGTCACCGCAATAAAACCGTTACGCCGTAATATTAGAAGGTGCACTCCGTGTCAATAAATTTATTTATAGAGTTATTTGAATTTGCCAATTTTTTGGCAGATGAAGCGGCTAAAATTAGCCGTAAGTATTTTCGGCAACCTTTGCTAATTGATAGCAAAGAAAATAAAACCCCTGTGACAATCGCTGATCGTGAAATTGAATTGCGTTTGCGCGAGCTGATTAAACAGCATTATCCTGAGCATGGAATTATTGGTGAAGAATTTGCGAATAGTGCGGAGAGTGCCGAATATTGTTGGGTGTTAGATCCGATTGATGGCACGGTGGCATTTTCTACGGGTAAGCCAACTTTTACCACATTAGTGGCATTATTACATAATGGTGTGCCATTTTTGAGTGTGATTGATCAAGCGATTAGCCAAGAACGGTTTAGTGCTTTAGCTGGTAATGTGGCGCAATTAAATGGGCAAAATTTAGCCACCAGCTCAGTGAAACAATTGAGTGATGTGCGTTTAAATGCGACCACGCCATACATGTTTACTAGCAATTATGAACGTGAGTGTTTTGAACGGGTGCGGCAACAAGTGCGCTTGACGGCGTTTGGTGGCGATGCCTATGCCTTTGGTTTATTGGCTTCAGGGCACATCGACATAATTATGGAAGCTGATTTGCAGTATTATGATGTGGCGGCATTGATACCAATTATCACGGCAAGTGGCGGTGTAATTAGCGATTGGCTGGGTAATCCATTAACGCGCGAATTTAATGGTCAATGTTTAGCCTGTGCGAATTTTGAATTACAGCAACAAGTGCTGAGAGTAATTAAGAACATTTAAGTAAGTATAAAAATTAAAATTTTAAAGTGGAGTAGTCACAGATGACTGAGCAAAAACGTTTACGGGTAGCCTTACAAAAATCGGGTAAATTATCTGAGGGTAGTTTAGATTTATTAAATAAATGCAGTTTTAAATTGCGTCCAGCCAAAAATCATTATTTAATTCAATCGAAAGAGATGAATACCGATTTTTTAATGATTCGTGATGATGATATTCCGGGGTTTGTCGATAGTAATGCCAGTGATATTGGAATTGTTGGCGAAAATGGCTATATTGAATATATTTTAGAAAATCCTGAGCATGATTTGGAAATTATGGCGAAATTAAAATTTGCCGCTTGTCGTTTAAGCATCGCTGCTGCGCATGACTCTGAGATTAAAACTGTGGCGGACTTGGCGGGTAAAACTATTGCCACGTCTTATCCTGAAACTTTGCGTGATTTTCTGAAAAAGCATCAGGTTAAGGCGCGGATTTTGGTAATGCATGGTTCGGTAGAATTAGCGCCGAAAATTGCGATTGCGGATGCGATTTGTGATTTAGTTTCCACTGGTACAACGCTAAAAGAAAATGGCTTAGTTGAATTGGAAGTTATTTTGGAAAGCGAAGCGGTTTTAATTGGGCGACGTTCGGCGAGTAATGAAATTCGTCAACGCACGGCGGAATTAATTTATCGCTTGCAAAGCGTGATTGATGCTAAAGATAGTAAATACATTATGTTACACATTGATAAAGACAACGTAAGTAAATTAAAAGAGATTTTACCAGGCTGTGAATCGCCAACGGTGCTGCATTTACATGGCTCGGATAATAAAGTTGCGGTGCATGTGGTGAGTAAAGAAGGCGTGTTTTGGGATACGATTGCAAAATTAAGAAGTATTGGTGCATCGTCAATTTTGGTGTTGCCAATTGAAAAAATGATGGAATAAATGTAGTGGTAGGTTTGAACCAGGCTGTTTGGGAATTATTAATCGTTCGGCAATGTTTGTAAAACCGCGTCAGCCATTTAGCGATTGGCTTGCGAGTATTGAACATCGTGAACTTATTTAATGGATAATTTTTAATGCATAAACTAACAAATTTACCACCAGAGTATAATTTTGATGATCCTGCGATTTTGCGCGCGCTAAATTTAGCTTCACGAGCATTGGCTGAATTAAAGGGTGAGTCAAAAACTATTCATAATAGTGATATTTTGATCAATACGCTGAGTTTGCAGGAGTCTAAAGAGAGTTCTGCGATTGAAAATATTGTCACTACGCAAGATGATTTATTTAAATCACAGATTGACGAGGGGATTAAAAATATTGCTGCAAAAGAGGTAAAACAATATGCTGCTGCGTTGTTACATGGTTATAAGTTAATCAATCAACATCAATTATTAACCAGCAACCATATTCTTGAGATACAGGCAATATTGGAACCCAATAAATCTGGATTTCGTAAATTAATGGGTACTGCCCTCAAAAATTCTACTGGTGAAGTCGTTTATCTGCCGCCACAAAACCCACAGGACATTATTGAGTTAATGTCGAATTTGGATAAATATATTAACTTGCCCGAATTGCATGATGTTGATCCATTGATTAAAATGGCGATTATTCATCATCAGTTTGAGAGCATCCACCCGTTTTACGACGGTAATGG
>DPRZ01000252.1 GCA_003538525.1 Neisseriales bacterium | reverse complement strand
TACGATCTAGGTAAAATTAATTACTAGTTGCAGCGAATTAGACTTAAATCGAGCAATATATACAGAGTGAGATAACCATCTTCCAACTAAAACTCACGGATATCACTTATTGCTCATTAAACTCTTTCGATCCGCAAATAATCTTCCTAATTCAATTAGTAAACTTCAAGAATAGCCAAATTTATGAAGGGTTTTGCGCTATAATTATGCTTATTTTATGATAAGCGTAATTATAAAGGTCAACTCTAAATATGCAAGCATCAAAAACACTCATCAACGATACCTCAGGAAATCTTAAGCTAATTATTGCAACCACCATTGGGAGCATCTTTGAAATCTTTGATTTTATCGCCTTTGTGTTTTTATCACCGATTTTAGCCGAATTATTTTTCCCCAAAGAGCTCGCCAGTAAAGCCATTTGGTTCACCTATCTAACTATTGCAATTAGCTATTTATTGCGTCCAATTGGCGGAATTATTTTAGGACACCTTGGCGATAAATATGGGCGCAAAACCGTGTTTAGCATCTCAATTCTCCTCATGTCAATACCTTCATTATTGATTGGGATTATGCCAACTTACGCTAGTATCGGTTACTTTGCAACTGGAATTTTAATCTTTATGCGCATTTTACAAGGTTTTTCTGTTGGCGGTGAAGTCCCTGGTTCAATTACCTATATTGCCGAAAAATTCAAACATGCTAATTATTTTTTCGCCTGCGCATGGCTAACTTTTGGTGCAAATTTTGCGGTATCCATTGGCTCACAATCGATCCGACTCTTAACCGAATATACTTCCCATGAATTTATGCTCTCGATTGGCTGGCGCATTCCCTTTATTTTTGGAAGTCTGTTAACCATTATTGGCTTTTATATTCGCAAAAGCATTAGCGAAAGCGAAGCTTATCAACAAATTCAACGCCAAAAACAGCAAACTAAAATCCCACTGCTAGAGTTATTACACAGCTATCGTTATCCAGTTATCAGTGGCATTTTGCTCGCAATTATTGTCTCACTAACTACCTCAATTTTCCATGTTTTCTTGCCCAATTTATTTGTAACTTATTTTCATTTTGAATTAAGCCAAACCGCAGGAATTAGCTCAGCGGGTGCTATCACCATGGCTCTGGCTTCATTACTCTTTGCCTACCTCACTAAGTATATTAACCCGATCACAATCCTGCAGAGCAGCCTAATAATATTGGCTTTAATTTTTGCTGGAATTAGTTTTAACCTAATTAGTTTAGCTACGATTAATAATCTGTATCTGTGGGTAATTATAATTTCTTTCTTCCTAGCTGGAATCAATGGACTCTTTTTTGCCCTGCTCGCGGATTTATTTCCAACCCAAGTTCGTTACTCAGGTGTTGCGGTTTGTTATAATATTGCGTATATCTTTGGTGCAGGAATTACGCCATTATGGACTAGCTCAATCTTAGAAATAACCCATAGTTATCATTATATTAGCTTAGTCTGTTTATTAGTTGCCTCAATTTCGCTAATTAATAGTTTTAACATTAAAAAACTTACGCACTATCCCAATTAAACCAATATTTCGCTACATAGAAAGCTGCTATCATGACACTAATATTTCTAGAACCCATCTTCAAAGAGCGTATTTGGGGTGGCAATAAATTAAAAACTGATTTTGGCTACCCGATTTCAAGTAATTTAACTGGCGAATGCTGGGCAATTAGTGCACATGCGCAAGGTGAAACCCTAATTCGTGGTGGAAAATTTGCAGGAATGCCACTCTCACAACTCTGGAATGAATATCCAGAACTATTTGCCAACACCAAAAAACGCCCATTTCCATTAATGGTTAAAATTCTCGATGCCAATCAAGATCTCAGTGTTCAAGTCCATCCAGATGATAAATTTGCCCAATTAGTTGAAAATGAAATGGGTAAAGCCGAATGTTGGTATATTTTAGACGCGACGCGGGATGCACAAATAATTTATGGTCACACCGCCAAAACCGGCGAAGAATTTAAACAAAAAGTGGCTCAAAACCAATGGAGTCAATTATTAATTTCCCACAAAGTTAAACGTGGTGAATTTTTTGATGTCCCACCAGGAACAGTTCATGCCCTCGGAGCAGGAACCTTAGTGCTTGAAGTACAACAATCCTCGGATATGACTTATCGCTTATTTGATTATGAACGAACCGATGATCATGGCAATTTACGCGAGCTACATTTAGACAAGGCTTTTGCCGTAATTAAAGCTCCCCATCATGCAAAAACCGCGCCAAACGAATCACGTAAGATTGGACCAAATGCATATTTCACCTCAATTGCCAATAATCAATATTTCCAAACCGCAAAAGTTGAAATTACAGGAGATTTGGAATTAACTCTCAGTGCAGCATATTTATTGGTAAGTGTAATTGATGGTTTTGCCAACATGAATGGAGTTGAAATAAAAAAAGGCGATCACTTTATTGTGCCAAATACCTTGCGCAAATTAAGCATCGTTGGTTATGTGACTTTGATTGTTGCCAATGAAACCCCAGCCCATTAAAACAACTACATCCTATAGCTTGTTTATAGCTCAAAATAAACTCTGAGAGTTATCATCAGAGTTTATCGTGAAACTCGTCTTACTGTTGCGCGGCTATTCTCGCCTGAACGGCAGCCGAAAGACTACTGCTATTAATGCACGAACATAAGCCACCGCTATTATTACATGAGTTGTTAGTGCCTTTAATTACATTAGCATCTTGATCGATACAAATACAGCCTAAGCTAGCCTGAACCGTACCGCACAGTGGCTCAGCCAGTAAAATATAACCATTACCACTATCCATGCTGCCCGTCTTGAGCGAAATGTAATAGAGCGCAATCCCCGACTCCGGTGCAATCACATAAGGTAAACTAGGGAATGTCGTCCCAGCACTATCGCTGGTGTAGCGCCCATTCAGCCCATACCATTTTTCCATAAATTGTGAATCTTTTAGCATAACTTGAGCTGCAGTATCCAAATTCACTTTCTGATTACGCTCCCGAATCGAGGGTACAGCCAGCAACATCAGTACCGCCATTACACCGAGTGCGACCAATAATTCAATGAGTGTAAAGCCTAGTTTAGCTTTCATTTCAATTCTCACATTCATCATTAACGGATCCAGCGCGTAGAAATGCGCATAATTCGCTGCGTCAAATTAGTTGCCACATCACCACTAAAACGCAAATCACTATCATAATTATTAATTAAAATTAATTCTTGCAAGGTAACCTTAGTATCTCCATTTTTACCAAATGCCACGACGGTAATTCGATAAATCCGCGGGGAATAAATCATCACCGAATTGCTCGTGGTATCCACCTTGTACAACGTAAATTTAGCGGCATTATTCTGAGTTAGCGTATCAGATTCATAAAGCGGTGAGCCACTTAGCGCATAATTACCATGAAAGTCCAAACTGATTGGTTCAACAATCATCCGTGGATCTGTGCATAAACTACTATCACCAGTCACATAGCGCCAACTATAGCGATAGGTGCTGTCATCAATCATGGGAATGTTAGTTGCAGTATAACTTGTACAAGGTTTAACCACTCCAGTGCTACTTAGTGTCCATGGCTGCCACGCTTGATCTGAATTACTGTTACTTGCCACCATCGCAGTTCCATAACCAATTGCTTTATAACAAATTCCTTTATAAGCATTCCCATTATTACAGGTTTGCCCAAGACTAGTTAAATCCACCGAGCCAGCCATATTTTTAAGAACCGTAAGCCTCCGAATCATAATATTCGCACTACTAACTGAATTACAACAACTAGCCGTGGGCGACTCTAAATTTTTGGTGGTATCATTACTTGCGCTAATTCCAGCTAAGGAGTACTGCCCTGCATCAAAATAATACACGCGAGACTCGGCAGCAAACATAGCAGCTTTAGCGTAAGTTTCAGCCAGTTTAATATCTGCATAATTATGGGTGGATTTTTGTTGATTAACGACAATTTGACTCAATACATAAATCATTAACACCATAATTGAAACGCAGAGTAAAACAATGGCTAAAATCATCCCATTTTGAGATTTAGATTTCATCAGCGCCACCCAACCGTTTCAGTCATTGATTCAGAAACTTGATCATTGCTCATTCTGGATGAAGCACCACTCCCAACTAAATTAAGATTAACCGCAACAATTTTTTGCCATAGATTATAACAATGTGTAGCGCCAGAAGTATTCATATTTGCGCTTGAGCAATAACTAAAGCGTGATGCTTGGTCATTCAGCGCTTTATTTAGGATAACTGAATTATCCACTATATAAGTAAGTGTTAATTTACTCACACTACTCGAAACAAGCATTGGCACGGATAAACTACCATCTGATTGTATGGTTCGTACATATAGTCCAGCCGCATAATTAGCATTATTAGCTAAAACAAAATAATAGCGCGTATAAAAATTAACCAACTGTAAACTAAACATATCAGGCTCATACGCAGTGTAATTATAAGTTGGTGCCGTGCCTGCAATATACGACTCAATTTGAAGACTTACCCCGCCTGCAACAGGGCAGCCTGAACTAGTTGGAAAACTAAGGAGTAAATCTCCACCGAGTAAATTAGCATCAGCCGTCGTAAACACACTAGAATTAGCAAACTTAAGTAAATACGCACGATTAGCACTGGTTAACATATAGCTCGAAGCATTTGATTCAATACCAGAGTTAATAAAATAAGCTCGATTCAAATAGCGCGATGAATTTGTCAAACATTTATTTATTGTGCAGGTATAAAGAGCATCGCAACCCAAACCATTCCGATCGCGAGGGTCTAAATAAGCTACTTTACTTCCACCATATTGAATACGTAAAATCTCAGAACCACTTGCTAATGCAGGATAACCACTAGGTATAATACCATCGACATCACTGGTAAAGCTTTTTAGCCCAACCCCAGTTGATTCAAAATTACACCACGCTGAACTAGAGCAACTTGGTGTAGTCACACTTGAAACCGCATAGGTCGAAATGGCGCTTTGATTATGAAAACTAAAACTGCCAAAAACACCCGCATTATTCACATCATTTTTGAGTAATTGCATGGCTAAACGTAAATCTTGATTAATATTCAATACCTTATTATTAAAGATAAACGTGCTATACAGTTGGCTAAACGAGCTGGTGATCAGTGCAAGCACCCCTGATGCAACGGTTAATGCCACCAATAATTCAATTAAATTAAACCCCGCATTTTTTTTCATCGCCCAGGCACCCGTAACATCACGTAATTATTATTACTTACCAAAGCACTTGACTCAACATCATAATTATGTGGTTGCCAAACTATTTTAATCACCAGTTGTGTACCGCTACCATTACAATTCGGACTACTCATGCTCGGCACACCAAGTGCGGAATCCTTACACACAATAGCTTTAATATTAGTACTCGGCAAATTAGCTTTAGTCGTTAAATTGGTTTTCCAAGTATTTAATAGATAATTAGCCAACTCGCTATCATTACAACCATCAGCAGCGACACTACAATCTTTTGTTGGTACGGCTGCGCTTACATAACTAGTTTCAATATACGCTGAGTTAGATGTAGTACTCGAGTAGCCAGGCATTAGGCCCAAACCTGTATTACCGCCAGTTGCAACGACAAAATTCTCATGTGCATACATTTGATTCACCAAATTATCTGCATATTGCAACATTAATTGTTTAGTAATCGTTTGTTGACTAGTTGCCAAAGAGACTAATTGTAATTTATAAATTGCCATCCCTAAACCACTCACTATCGCAACTGCCACCATGACCTCAATTAATGAAAAGCCTGCTGACTTGAAAGATTTTAACATCCTGCAACTCCAACTTTACAAAAACTGCTATTCCCAAATTTGTTTAACTTAACTTTGGAAACTAAACTCGCTCCATTTATACTTTGTGTAATCGTAAACACCCATGATTCATTACCACTAGCATCGCTAAGCGTAGAATCAGGGTTGATTCTTAATATTGCGCTAGGCGCACTCACCGTGGCGGGACTTAAGGTTTCCGTTTCAAAACGTGCGGCTTTTACACGCTCACCAGTGTTGTAGCTACTACTGCTATCACTATCAATATAACTTAACGCACCATCACTCCAATTATTCACATTTACGCCACTTTGACAACCATATAAAGTTTTATTCGAGGTATAATTGGCACCGCAAATGGTTATAATTATGCCGCGACGCAGCGCTTCAGCACGTGAATACTGAATCACATCCTGTAGCTGCGCAGCGATTACTTCACTGCGGCGTTGCTGAGTATAGCTTGAAAAGGCTGGAATAGCTAAGCGGCTCAAAATTACCACAATCGCCATAACTACAACCAACTCCCAGATGGTGAAGCCCTTATTTAATCGCATAATTTCACCATAAATCAATAAAAAAATGGAGGTATAAATTTACCTCCATTTTAGCATAACCAAAAGTTAATTATTATTTAACTTGAACTTTGTGTTTAGCTTTAATACCATCAAAGAAAGCTTTGGTGCGTTCCATTTGAATTTGTTGTTTAATTTGGTCTTTTACTTTGTCAAAAGCTGGGAATGCAGCTCCGCCAGTTTTAACACCATTTAAACGAATGATATGATAACCAAATTGAGATTTAACTGGAGTAGTCGTATATTGACCTTGTTTTAAAGTTTTGATTGCAGCAGTAAACTCAGGTACATAATTAGAACCATCAGACCAACCTAATTCACCACCATTAGCTTTTGAACCTGGATCAATTGAATATTTTTTAGCTAGATCTGCAAATTTAGCACCTTTTTTCAATTGAGCTTCAATATCATTAGCTGTTTTTTGATCTTTAACTAAAATGTGTGAAACATCAAATTGTTGTTGTTTCGCCGCATCAGCTTTCATTTGATCATACTTAGCTTTTACTTGAGCATCGGTAATTGGTTGCGCATTAGCCTTTTCTTGCATAATTTGAGCATAAATCATTGGCTTAATTTCAGTCAATTTAGCTTGATAGGCTGGAGTTTTATCAATTCCTTGTGCATTACCTTCAGCTAAAATAGCTTGTTGCATACCAATTGATTGTAGCATCTCTTGTTTAAATTGTGGGTTAGCCATTTGCTGAGCAGCCATTGGATTTTTTTTCAATTGTGCCATTGCTTGATCAATAACTTTTTGATCAACTGCTTTACCATCTACAAATACAGTATCAGCACTAGCAACACCAACCAACGCTGAAGACAACAATAAAACTTGAACTAATTTTTTCATAACTATCCTTAAATTAAATTTAAAACCAACTGCGGCATTATACAACAAAACTTTTAACGCAGCAAATATTTTTACAAAGCATAGTGAGACAGGTCTTCAGACTTAGCAGTTTCACCAAGTATTTCAGTTACATAGACTTCATCCACTAAAATCTCAGTTTGTTCACCGTGATCAAATAACAGCTCTTCTAATAAGCGTTCAATAACTGTATATAACCTCCGTGCACCAATATTTTGGGTTTTCTCATTGACATTAAAAGCAATTTCTGCTATCTTAGAAATACCATCACTAGTAAAATTCAAATTAACCCCATCGGTAGCTAATAGCGCTTGATATTGTTCTGTTAAACTCGCATCCGTCTCAGTTAAAATTCGTTTAAAATCATCTACGGTTAAAGATTTTAACTCCACGCGAATTGGAAAACGCCCTTGTAATTCGGGCAGTAAATCTGAAGGCTTGGCAACATGAAACGCACCTGATGCGACAAACAAAATATGCTCGGTTTTCACCATACCATATTTAGTTGAGACGGTGGTTCCCTCAACTAAAGGTAATAAATCGCGTTGAACACCTGAACGTGAGACATCCGCGCTGCTTTGACCACTGCGCACCGCAACTTTATCAATTTCATCCAGAAAAACAATTCCATTTTCTTCAACATTTTGTAAAGCGGATTGGCGCAAATCGTCTTCATTAACCAATTTACCAGCTTCTTCATCCAGAACTAATTTATAGGCAGCCGCAACTTTCAGTTTACGTTTGCGTTTTTTACCCTCACCAGCACCATCAAACATTCCCTGCAATTGATTAGTTAACTCTTCCATGCCAGGCGGTCCCATTAGAACTGCTGGTGCTTTGGTTTGAGTTACTTCAACTTCAATCTCTTTATCATCTAATTTACCCTTAAGTAGCATATCACGGAAACGTTCGCGAGTAGCATTTTCAGGCGTAGCCTCGGTAGTAACCGCCTCACCAAAAGTATCACGAGCAGGTGGTAACAGCACATCTAAAATACGATTTTCAGCGGCAACTTTAGCTTTGTCACGATTCTTTTCACGCTCAAATTCGCGTGCATCTTTTACCGCGACTTCAACCAAATCGCGAATAATCGAATCAACATCTTTACCCACATAACCAACTTCGGTAAACTTAGTCGCTTCAACTTTGATAAATGGTGCTCCGGCTAATTTAGCTAAACGCCGCGCAATTTCAGTTTTACCTACGCCTGTTGGACCGATCATAAGAATATTTTTTGGCGTAATTTCACTTCTTAGGGGCTCAGCCACCATTTGACGACGCACACGATTACGCAGCGCAATCGCCACCGCTTTCTTGGCATCATGTTGACCAATAATATGTTTGTCGAGTTCCGCAACAATTTGACGAGGAGTTAAATTCATTAGACAACCTTATTAAAATTTATTTTAATCAATATATATGGTTACTTTGATCATTTTCAAGCCTAGATATAAATAAAGGTGGCATTTAATCCACCTTTATTCCAAATTTAGATTAGTTTACATGAATAATCATCGAGATTTAGAGCAATCAATTCAGCTCGGTAACCTTTAGCCACTTTGCCAATCTCTTGCTCTAATCCCATCAATTTAGCTGGGGTTAAGGTTGCCATCATTAGCGTTTGTTCTAGACTAACTCCGCATTCATTAACGCAGTTACGCACTGCTTCATTCATGGTTAGATATGCGCCACCAAGTGTTCCAGCATCATCCACACAGCGTCCATCGCGCACATAAAGATGTTTACCCGCAAAATCAAATTCAGTCATATCGGTTCCGGTTGGTGTAACCGCATCCGTAACTAAATACATCGTAGTTGGTTTTAATTTTGCCATTAGTTGAACATTGGCTTTATCCACATGGAGTAAATCAACAATCAGTCCCAAGTAGCTGGAATTAGCCAAAACTGCACCAATTACACCAGGATTTCTACCAGTTAATCCACTCATGGCATTAAACATATGCGTAACTGTAGTGGCACCATTATCAAATGCCATCTGAGCCTGCGCAAAACTTGCATTAGTATGCCCAACCGAAACGATCACACCATGTTTAACCAAATAAGCAATTTGTTCGGGTTTAAAATTTTCAGGTGCCAACGTTAACTTAATCGGAAAATATTTGGTGTAACTCGCAATCTCAATTAACATGGCATCAGTAGGTAAGGTTACAAATTCTAATGGATGAATTCCACGTTTTTCTTTGGATAAAAAAGGTCCCTCCAAATGCAAACCAATCACACCGCGGGTATTACCATATTGTTTAAACCACTCTTTGGTAACTTCAAGTGCCGTGCGAACGTCATTCAAATCCGAAGTAATTAAGGTTGGTAAATATGAGGTCGTGCCAAAACGTAAATTAGTCTGATGCATAGTTTCTAAAGACGCAAAGCTGATTGAATCATTAAATAACACGCCGCCATTACCATTTAATTGCAAATCAATTAGCCCGGCACTAATTACGCTATTGCCAAAGTCTTCAATTTGAGTCGCATCATAAACCTTATCTTTATCAATTAAATCAATAATTACGCCATCTGCAATTAAAACGGCCTTATTACTTAATAAATTTACACCATCAAAAACTGCCTTTGCCGTAATTACCCGCATTGCTTGTGTCATACCCTGCCTTTTAAATAGATTGTATATTTAAATTTATATAAACATAAATGTAATGGCCGTGGATTTAATCAACTTCTAAATCACAACCATTACAGAACTAAAATAAATTAACTCTTCATTGCTGCATCATGTGCCGCATAATCATCATACATATTCTCAAAATACTTAATCGTCTTAACACGCAACTCATACGTGGCTAATTCATCACATAAAATTAAAGTTTTACGATGATATTGCAAAGCGGTAATCGGGCACATACTTGACACTGAGCCCTCAATCGCTTGGAACACAGCTGGTGCTTTAGCGAGCCCTTTAACCATAATTAGAACTTCTTCTGCTTGCATCACGGTATCAATTCCAATAGTTAAAGCCAAGCGCGGAGTTTTATTAATGTCGCCATCAAAGAAACGTGAATTTGCAATTACCGTTGACATGTTTAAATCTTTACTACGTGTTTTAGACGCCAAAGAAGAACCTGGCTCATTAAAGGCCAAATGTCCATCTTCACCAACGCCACCCAGTTGTAAATGAATCCCACCAACCGCAGCAATTGCCGCTTCATACCGTTCACATTCTAAATCTAAATCCGCAGCATTACCATTTAAAATATGAATATTTTTAGCTTGAATATTGATATGATCAAAGAAGTAATGGTGCATATAGTAATGATATGACTCAGGATGACTTTCTGCCAAACCAACATATTCGTCCATATTAAATGTCACCACATGCTCGAAGCTAACTTCACCAGCTTTATTTAATCGAATCAATTCATTATACATATCCAGTGGTGTTGAACCAGTTGGCAGACCTAATACGAATGGCTTGTCCGCAGTTGGTTTGAAAGCATTAATTTTATTAGCTACGTAGTGTGCAGCCCATTTACCTAAATTATGTTTTGAAATTAATAAACGCATAACATCTCCCTAGATTAAATTATTAAGATATAATTGATGTAATTCAGCTAACAATCGCTTTGAAGATACTGGGTATAAAGTTTTAAGCTCTTGTGCAAATAAAGAAATCCGCAATTCTTCGATTTTATATTTAAACGCATACAATTCGGAACTCACAACCTTATGTTTCTGCTCCAACTCTTCAACATAATTATACCATTTATTGTAAACAAAATTTACTTCCTCTGCAAGAGAATTATCCCGCGAACTAGATTTTGAATAGCGCTCCATCCGACTAAGCATGGCTTGTAAGTAACGCGGATAATTCACCAAAAACTGCCATTTAGTATATTTTAGAAATTCAGGATAAATTAGATCATCCAACTGCAAGATAATGTCATCCTCCAAAGCATGACCCACCATTTTTAATGTGACTTGCGGATAAAACTTAGCAATCCGCTCCAAACATTGATTAAACTCGCCACTCCAAATGGTAACATTATGCTTAGCACGTATCACCATCTGTTCAAAATTAAACAAACTATTTGGTAAACCATCTTCAATCGCAGCTAAAATTGCCTGATTAAGAATATATTGAGAACAGGCTAACACTAAAGCATCTTTGGTATAAAAATCAATCAGAGCAAAACTGATAACTGGAAAATTAGTCGCCTTCTTCGTAGATAAATATTTTTGCTGTTCTTTGAGTTGAAGTTTAATTAAACTAATTAAGCCACGCCGTGAGCTTAATTTGGCCTTAGCCAAATCTGCTACGACCCCAAAACTTACACTAGTGTCTTTTTCAACAATTAAGCTTAGATAACCGACTAGCTGAGTTCCTCCTGCATTCAATTTTACCTCATTCAACAACTGGTTCATTTCAGGAATATAACCAGATAAATTATTAATTTGTTGCTTGCTGGTATGTTGAACTACGATTTCACTTAACATTGGTGCCAATTCGAGCTTAATTAAGGCTAAATCATCGCCTGAAGCGATCACACGTTTTTTGTCCATAATTCGGAAATGACAACGTAATTGTGTAGGTAACTTTAATTCAACTAAATCTAAATAATTAAGCGCTAAATTTTTCTTCACACGAGCATAATCAACCAATTGCACCAATAAATTTTGTTGCGGATCAGCTTGCTCTAAAAACTCCGTAATCGAATCTTGGAGTGGATTAAATTGCACGCGCTGGGACTTGGGTAAAGATTTAATTAGGTAAGCTAATTTATCACGAATCATGCCTGGCACCAACCAAGCAAATGGTTCGTTCTCAATCAAACTTAATTTAGCTAAATCAACAAACACCACGACACCATCTTCAGGACTATCATGATCAAAAACATATTTTAAACGTAAAGTTTGTCCATTAATAATCAGTTGGTCTGGATATAATTCCAACGATTGTTGCGTAGAAGTCAGTCGCTCAATAAACTCTGCCTGCTTAATTTTTAATACGTCAGGTTTCACTAATAAAAATTGCTCTAAACTCGGCAAATCAACTACTTCAGGCGTTAAATGACTAGCATAAAAGCTATATAACTCATCATCCATTAAAGCCAATGAGGTGCGCAATTTATCTTCCAGTTTTTCCAGCTCACGAATCACCTGTAAATTATGTTCAATAAAAGCATATTTCTTACTCAATTGATTCGCCACTAAACCTTCACGTATCAAGATTTCTTGCGCAAGCTTTGGATCAACCAGACCAAATGAAACACGTTGCTGATGAATTTGTAAACCATACAATAATGCCGATTTATTCGCAACAACTTCGCCGCGCTTTATATCCCAATGTTGATTACTATAGGTATATTTGAATAAATGATTAGCAATTCCATTTAACCATAATGGTTCAAAATGTGCACAATGCCGTGCGTACAAACGCGTGGTTTCAACGAGACTCGCGGCGACCATCCATTTATTATTATCTACATTTAGTGACGGATGTAAATAGAATTTACGCCCATTCGTGCCCAAATAATAATTATCTACCAAATCTTTTTGACCAATATTAACTACAAAGCCACTAAGAATCGCACTATGCAGCCGCGTATAATCCGCGGCTTGAGAATTTTCTTTGTAGCCTAAACCCAGCATAGTTTCTTTGAGTTGACGATGTAACTCATGCCATTCACGCAAGCGTAATAGCGAGACAAATTGCTTATGACAAATTTCAAGCAATTTTTTATTCGATTTCTTGTGTTCCAATTGTTCGTGATACCAACGCCATAAATTTAACATTTGATTAAATTCAGATTGTTTATCAGCCCAAATAGCATGTCGCTCACGAGCTAATTGTTGGTGTTCCAGCGGAAAATCACGCGGGTCTTGAATTGCAAGAAACGCCACCACCACTAATGCTTCGGCTAAACAGGCAAATTTTTCACCTGCCGCCAGTAAAATACGTGCTAATTGCACATCAATGGGAATTTGAGCTAATTTACGCCCAAGTAACGTAATTTGATTCTCTTCATTAATTGCCCCAACCTGAAACAAAGTTCTAAATCCATCATTAAACGCTTTCGGCTCAGGCTGATCCAAAAAAGGAAAATTATTCGGTTCACCCAAGTTCAAACTTAATAATCGTAAAATTACATTGGCTAGATTACTGCGTAGTAATTCTGGCTCCGTAAACTCACTGCGTAAATTAAACTCTTGTTCACTAAATAAGCGCACACACATGCCATGGCTAACCCGCCCAGCACGCCCAGCACGTTGACGACTCGAGGCTTGGCTAATCGTTTCAATCTGTAACTGTTCAACACGATTACGTAAACTGTAGCGTTTAACTCGCGCAATTCCACTATCAATGACAAATTTAATTCCTGGAATGGTTAACGAGGTTTCAGCAATATTCGTGGCTAAAATAATTTTAATTCGCCCACTATCGGCAAAAATTAGACTTTGCTCATCGTTATTTTGTCGTGAAAAAAGTGGCAACAGTTCATAATTATGCAATTCGGTTTTACGTAAGAAATTTAAACATTGTTTAATTTCACGTTCACCAGGTAAAAACACCAGACCATTACCGCGCTCAACACTTAATGCAGCACTAATGGCTTGATAAATCGCTTGATTCAAATTTGCATCGTCATCATCTTCCAACAAAGGTTGATAAATAATATCCACTGGATGCGTTTTCCCACTTACGTTTACAATTGGAGCACCCGCAAAAAACTTTGCCAATTTTTCATTTTCAAGCGTTGCTGAGGTAATAATAATTTTTAAGTCTGAGCGTGATTTAATCAGTTGCTGCAAATACCCCAAGATAAAATCAATATTCAAGCTACGTTCATGCACCTCATCAATAATTAGTGCTGAATATTGCAGAAGTAGCTTATCAGTTTGGATCTCTTGCAATAAAATTCCATCAGTCATCAATTTAATCGCCGTAGAGCTACTGGTGCGATCATGAAAACGCATCTTATAACCCACCAAATTAAATTCACTTTGCGGCGTTTGTCCAAGTTCCTGACCAATCCGCGCAGCAAGCGAGCGTGCTGCTATCCGTCGCGGCTGAGTATGTCCAATTATACCGCTAGCAGCATAACCAAGTTCCAGCAGAATTTTGGGTAATTGCGTAGTCTTACCTGAACCAGTTTCACCACAGATTAATGTAATTTGATTATTTTGAATAACCTGTTTGATTTGATTAACTTCACGGCTAACTGGAAGTTCACTCGGATAATGAACTTTAGTTAATTTAATTAACTCCTGACGTTTGATTAGATCGTTTAAATGCAGTTCAATCGAACTAGCTAATTTATTTAAGCGTGGTATATTTTGAGCGAGTTTATTAATCTGATTTAGCCATAATCGACTATAGGTACATGGCGTACGCTGAATTTTTTCAATAATTTGTTGTTTTAGCATAAGTATCAATATTATTTTTAATCTAAAGTAGTATCATTTTTATTATAACGTGCAAATAAAAAACTTCACCCTAAAGTGAAGTTTTACTAATTACGTATTTTGTTGCAACCATACAATTAACTCAGCATCATATTTATTAGTTAATTGATTAACTCCATCAACTAATCCCGCTGGACCCACCGCGCTCGGTACACGTTGATTAAAAATACTACTTGAGATAACTTTATTATTCTCTAAGTCAATGAGTTCAGATGCAATTACCATATGGACACTCGCAGTATTGTCATCTTGATTCACATCTTGCCGCAAGCTGACTAACATTGAAACTAAGCGATAATTAGCATCAGCGATTGCTAAACTCGTCGCAATATTCTTAAACGAACAAGCCATTAATATCTTCTTCGTCACCGCTTGGGTTAACAAATCACTAGGCAATGCTGCCCATTGACTATAACTATAGGTATTTAACTCATATTTACTCGATGAATAGAACATTTTGGTTGTATCATATGGCACATTAGTGCGCATCGGTGAAATATAAATTACTTTTTGACTGTGATAAGTGTTATTACATACCGGCACGCTTTCAGTCGCCGCCGTATCATAAATCATGTACGATACCGTTGGACGTTGCTTAACTGGACCAAATGAACAAGCAACTAAAGACACCACACTTGTTAACATGAGTAATTTTAATTTTATATTTTTCATCTTCATTTATTCTCCAGGACCTGCTGGGCGCGGCGCTGAACCACGAACGATAGCAGAAGGGTTTTGGTTAATTGTTTTCAAGAGTTCATTAAATTGTGCAGTTGCCAAATTGATATTCCCAATACTTTGATTTAGATTTGGTAATGTAACGGAATTAAAATTACGTAACGTTTCATTTTGGACGGTATTTAAAACCTTATCTAATGAAGCGCTATTTTGTTGTAGTGATTTAGACAACTCAGCTAAATGTTGAGTATTCTCATTAACATTACCTAAAACCTGCCCCACCATCACAATTGAGCTCGCTATACTATCAGATTGACTCGCCACCGCCGCACTAACTTTATCCAAATTAGTTAACACATTTTCAACATGTTTGAGGTTTTTCGCATTTAAAAGTGCTTTAATTTGCACCGATATATCATCAACGTTATTGGTTATCCCTTGAGCTTGTTCAGACAAACTCGATAAAAAAGATAACTTTGCTGGAATTTGTGGATATGGCTCGCTATTATGCGTCGGAACCACGCTAAAGGCAACTTTAGGAGTTAACATTAAAGCCACATATGACATTCCAGTTACACCCTGTGCCTTAATTGTTGCATAAGTCGCAGTCGTAATAGTAACACCTTGATTAACATTAATATCAACATAAATATTACGTGGATCTTTATTATCTAACTCAATCGCTTTCACCTGACCAACCACCACGCCATTATATTTAACCATAGAATTCGTCGTAATCCCATCAATTGACTCGCTAAATGTAATTCGATAAACATCATAAGCCTTTCGATTGGAAGCAGAAAACCACAATAGTATTCCAACTATCATGGCTATCCCAACTAGGACAAAAGTACCCACGATTAAGTACTGTTTGTTATTTCTCATTCAACACACCTTTCCTGTTGTTTAGAATAATATCCTTTAGAAACTACTCCACGTTCACCATTGAAATACTGATACAAATCTGGAATATCAGGACGATTTGAAGCATTTAATACACTATCATGCAGAGTAACTTTTTTATTACTTAAATAGACTATTTCATGGCTCGTACGCCAAATTGAATCTAAATCATGTGTAATCATAATTACGGTTAAACCTAATTGGTCATGCAAATTCAACATTAATTCATCAAAAGACGCCGCGCTATTAGGATCAAGCCCAGCAGTTGGTTCATCCAGAAATAATACTTTTGGATCTAAAGCTAAGGTACGCGCCAACGCAACCCGCTTTTGCATACCTGGGCTAATCTCTTTGGGATATTTGTTATATGCCACTTCATTTAATCCAGTTAAGCGCAATTTTTGATAAGCCAACTCGCGCACCGTTTGATAAGAAAAATCCGTGTATTCTAAAATTGGAAACATTACATTTTCTAATACCGTATTCGAATTATACAATGCTCCCTGTTGAAACATCATCGCCATCTGGCTCAAAACTCTTTTGGTATATGGATCTTCTAAGTTATATTTTGAGATTTCTTCACCCATGAGATGAATTTCCCCAGCACTAATTGGTTGTAACATTAAAATTTCACGAATTAAGGTAGTTTTACCACAACCACTCGCACCAATAATAGTCACAATTCGATTAGGATAAATCGTTAAATCTAAATCTTTATGAATCCATTCACCATTAAATTGAGTGCCTAATTTCTTAATTTCAATAATTGGTTGCCCAACATTATCGCGCATAATTAAACTCCCAAGGCTTTGAACAAGATTGCAAATAAAGCATCAATAAAGATAATCATACAAATTGAAATTACCACGCTACGTGTCGTTTGAATTCCAATACTATCCGCATTCGCTTTGACATGGAAACCACAAAAACTGCCAACCATCCCAATAATCCAAGCAAAAAAGAAGCTTTTGACAATTCCAACCCAGAAATTATTAATTGAAACACTTGATTGTAATTGAACTAAAAATAGCTTAGGCTCAATTCCTAATAACGGTCCAGAAAACACCATCCCACCTAACATACTACTTACATCAGCTAACATGGTTAAAATCGGCAAGGCTATCACTAACCCAATAACCTGAGGAACAACCAAGCGCCGCATTGGTGAAATTCCCATTGTCTGCAAAGCATCAATTTCTTCTTGAACCTTCATCGTACCAATAGTTGCAGCAATTGCTGAACCGGTCCGACCAGCTACAATAATCGCGGTTAATAATGGTGTAACTTCACGTAATAGAGAAATACCCAAAAAATTTACCACATAAATATTTGCACCATAAGTCACAAATTGCGGTGCCATTTGATAGGTTAAATTAACCCCAATCAAAAAGCACAATAGCGAACTAATCAGGACACCCTTTATCCCCGCGGTTGAAATAGTGTCAACTATCCCTCGCACATATAATGGATAATCGCGTTTAAATAATGTTGCAACCGTGGTACATAACTGTCCAAAAAAAGCGGTTAATTGTAGGCAGGTTCGCCATAAATCCAGTGCACTTTCACCAACCCTAGATAGAAAGCTTGACTTAGGTAGTTCATTTAAGGTGTTATTCGCACATAATTCAAAATGTTGAGTTAAATCATAGAGCTTTTGATCTTCTTCAACTAACAAAACTTGACTAACTTTAGCACTCTTCGAACTCATGATATTGATCATTTTATGAACAAAATGAAACCCAGTTGTATCAATCTCCACAATTTTGCGACCATCAATTAGCCACTCACAAGCCTCAAGATTAGCAAATTGAGCAAGAATATTTTCATTAATACTAATCCAACCCCAACTACCGCTCAGAAAGATGGTTTTTGTGGCTTGATCAATATTCACAACTGCTAGGTTAAGTTTTGCCGTACCCTTTGCATTCATTTTTTTATACATACGTCTTCACTTTTATGCAATTAATCACAAATTATTACTCTTTAGAATCTGCGGAAAGTTCATTCGATTGATTATTCACATTCTTTCTATAGCCAATTCTAAATATCCAACAAGCATAACTAACAATGGTGTAGAACGCAAAGAAACCGTAGATAACCAGCTCAGGATAATAAAACAGTAAGATCATAAACCCCAAAAATAATAACAACGCCCGAAACGGAGCGGTTTGGTGAAAATGAATTTCTTTAAAACTATAAAATTTGACATTACTAACCATCGATAAACCAGCTATCAAGGTTACTATTAACCCTAACTGAATCATTATGCTGTTATGAAGATGATATTCAGCACACAAATAAACATAACCAACGACTAAAGCTGCTGCGGATGGAGATGGCATACCCTGAAAGAATTTCTTATCTGTAACACCAATCATGACATTAAAGCGCGCTAATCTTAACCCAGCACAGGCACAATATACAAAAGACACCAGCCAACCTAATTTACCAAAGCTATGCAAGCCCCAGTTAAAAACGATCATGGCTGGTGCAGCACCAAATGCAACCATGTCCGCCAAACTATCTAACTCAGCGCCAAATGGTGAGGACGTATGCGTCATTCGCGCAACCCGTCCATCTAAGCTATCCAATATCATTGAAAATAATATTGCTAATCCAGCATGATAAAAATCACCACCAATTGATTGCACCATTGCATAAAAACCGCAAAACATTGAGCTTAAGGTAATCATGCTCGGTACTAAATAAATCGGCGAGCCTTTCGCACGCTGAGTATTAGAATAAGCCATCTTAATCAATCCTTGCGAGGATAGTCTCAGTCGCTTTAACTTTCTGTCCAATACTGACTAATGGCGTAGCATTCAATGGTAAATATACATCAACACGTGAACCAAAACGGATAAATCCATAACGCTCACCACGTTTTAACCACTCACCTGGTTTGGTATAACACAGAATTCTTCGCGCAATTAAGCCTGCTACCTGAACGAAAGTAATTCGTTGACCGTTACTCATGCGTAAAATCACAGCATTACGCTCATTTTCTGTCGAAGCTTTATCAAAATCAGCATTTACAAATTTACCTGCAAAATACTGCACATCTAAAACCTCACCATCAGCTGGTGCGCGATTAGAATGCACATTAAAGACATTCATAAATACACTAATTTTTAAGGCTTGGACATCTTGATAAACATCGTGCGCTTGTTCAATACAAATGATTTTTCCATCGGCTGGTGACAAAATCACATTAGCATCTTCTGGAATAGTCCGTGGCGGATCACGAAAAAATTGCACCACAAAAGCAGCAATTAAAATAAACGGTAAGGCTGCAATCAAATTAGTCAACCATAAAATTAGCAAGGCCAAGCCAACGCTAATTGCAATAAACGGCCAACCTTCTTTAGCAAATGACGGATGAGGATAATGTTTCAATCTAAACTCCCTAAATAAAAATTAATCTTGAATATTTTTTATTATATCATTAATATCGCTTACTTTGCTGGAATTATCCACCGCGGCGGCTGGTGCTGCTGCGGCAGTAACTGGAGCACTTGCCTCGGAAGCACCAACAGGAATCGCAACTGGCTCACTTGCATTGACGACTTCTGGATTGTCAGCATCCAGTGTACCTGAGGCATCATGACGTCCAATAATACTGCCTTGATAGTAATATTCTGTATCACCTTTCCACGTTCCACCAGCTTCACTAACAATTCCAGTTGGCATCGGCAGTTGACGTTCAGGGTACTTAGCCAGCGCCACGCGCATAAAGTCTAGCCAAATTGGCAAAGCTAACGTTGCACCATATTGACGACCCAAACTTTTTGGCTTATCATAGCCAACCCATGCAACCGTAACTAAATCAGGCGTATAACCATCAAACCACACATCTTTTGCATCATTGGTAGTTCCAGTTTTACCTGCAACATCACTCCGATGCAGATCACGCCAAGCACGCGCCCCTGTTCCATATTTAGCCACATCTTTTAAAATACTATTCATGATGAACGCATTTTTTGGATCAATCACAGGTTGTTGTTGCGTAATATTACTTGGCGCAGTTTGCGCTAATATCCGACCATTCGCATCGGTAATTTTTTCGATAAAGTAGGGTTGAACTAAATACCCACCATTGGCAAACACTGCATACGCCTGTGCCATCTGCATGGGGGTAACTTCATTTGCACCTAAGGCCATGGTTAAATATGGCTGAAATTGAGACTCAGAAAAGCCAAACTTACTAACATAGTTAATCGCATATTGTGGTGTGATATCATTCAATATCTTAACTGTTATCATATTTCGTGATAAAGTTAACCCTTGACGCAATGAAATTGGTCCAAGAAATTTACCATCATCATTTCTAGGACACCATTGACCACCATCATTACCACCAGAATAGCAAGCAGGACTGTCATCAATTACAGTTTCAGTCGTATAACCTTTGTCTAATGCCGAAGAATAAATAAATGGTTTAAAACTAGAGCCTGGTTGGCGACTTGCTTGCATAACATGATTAAAATTATTATTGGTGTAATCAAATCCTCCCATTAAGGCTTGAATTGAACCATTGGTGGGATTAATTGAAACTAATGCACCTTGAACCTGAGGTATTTGCGAAATTTGCCACTGGTTATTATTTTGATAAACTCGAATTACCGAGCCAGGTAAAATCTTTTTATCACCGCCAGCATTAAGATATTTGCGCACCCAATCCAGTTGTTTTCCACTAAATTGAACATGCTGACCATTGCGCAAAATCGCATCAATCGCATCGTTATTTACCGTCAATACAATCGCGGCTAATAAATCACCATAATCGGTAATCCCATCAAATTGCCCCATCGCAGTTTGATCTAACGTAGCATCAGCAGAACTAGCGGCTAAATCAACCCGTGGTTCAGCCCCTTGATAACCATTTGAAGCATCATAATTTAATAAACCTTTGCGTAATGCCATATACGCGGCTTGTTGTAATTTACTATCAATGGTGGTATAAACTTTAAAACCCTGCGTATAAATAGCATCGCCGTACGTCGGATAAAGATACTGGCGCGCCATTTCAGCAATATAGCTGCCAGAATCAGTCGCATCTTTAACTGAGCCTTTTATCACCACAATTTTTTGCGCGATAGCTTGATCATACTGTTCTTGATTAATATAACCGTGTTTTAACATTCGCCCTAGAACATACGCTTCGCGCTCTGCTGAACGTTTTGGATTAACCACAGGATTATACGCCGATGGAGCTTTAGGTAATCCTGCCAAAACAGCATACTCAGCAATAGTTAACTGATCAATTGGACGCCCAAAATAAGTTTGTGCAGCCTCGGCAAAACCATATGCGCGTTGTCCTAGGTAAATTTGATTTAGGTAGAGTGATAGAATTTGATCTTTACTTAATGAATGTTCAATTTTATAGGATAACAAAATTTCATTAAATTTACGTGTAAAGGTTTTTTGCGTAGTGAGAAAAAAATTACGCGCAACCTGCATCGTAATTGTACTAGCTCCAGATTGGAGGCGACCAGAACTAAGATTTCCAATTGCCGCACGGAATATGCCCAAAACATCAATTCCGCCATGCTCATAAAAACGCTCGTCCTCGGCTGATAATACCGCGTCAATGAGAAGTTTAGGCGTATTGGGAATATCCAAATAAATCCGATGCTCTTGTCCAAATTGACCAAGTAAAACACCATCTGAAGAGTAAACTTGTAATGGTAATTTTGGCTGATAATTACGCAACTCATCCATGCTCGGAAGTTTTGGCACGGTTACAACAATCATCATAGCTAAGATTGCCGCCCCAGCCAGAGCTAAGCCCAAAATAAGCCAAATTACTTTAAGCCAAATTCGTCCAGTTTTTTTTTGTGGTTCCATAGAAGTATAATCATTCAAAAATTGCTTATTTTTGCACTAATTTTATAATTCTTAATTATGCGATTTTTTAAGCAGGTCAGAAATAAAAAGCACCAAGATTAACTTAGGTCGTTAATTATACTATAAGTTAATCGCGATGCTTAAATTAAGCTAATTATTCCCATTCAATGGTCGCAGGCGGTTTGCCTGAAATATCATAAACCACTCGGTTAACCCCCTTAACCTCGTTGATAATTCGGTTAGCAACCTTCGTAATAAACTCAAAAGGCAGATTTGCAACATTTGCAGTCATAAAATCGCTAGTTTCAACCGCGCGTAAGGATACTGCATAATCATAAGTTCGCCCATCGCCCATAACCCCAACAGTTTTTACTGGCAAAAAGACCACAAAAGCCTGAGCCACTTTATGGTATAAATCATTTGCATAGAGTTCTTCAATGAAGATATTATCCGCGTGTTGAAGCAATGTAACGTATTCAGGCTTTATTTCGCCCAAAATCCGCACGCCCAAACCAGGTCCAGGAAATGGATGGCGATAAATTAACTTCGGTGCAATCCCTAATGACACTCCTAAGCTACGGACTTCGTCTTTAAATAATTCACGTAATGGTTCAAGCAATTGTAAATTTAACGATTCAGGTAAACCACCAACATTATGATGTGATTTAATATTATGCGCTTTATTAGTTTTACTTCCAGCAGATTCAATCACATCAGGATAAATCGTACCTTGTGCCAACCATTTAGCATTGCTTAATTTTGCGGCTTCACGTTGAAAAATATCCACAAATAATTTACCAATAATTTTGCGTTTTTGCTCGGGCTCACTAACTCCAGCCAGGGCTAAATAAAATTCATCTTTCGCATCAACTTTAATGATGTTTAGATCTAGATTTTCCGCATAATTTTGCATAACTTGGTCGGCTTCATTTAAACGCAGTAAACCTGTATCAACAAAAATACAAATTAGTTGCTCACCAATCGCCTTATGAATTAAAACCCCAGCAACACTACTATCAACACCACCAGACAAAGCCAAAATAACTTGATCGCTGCCAACTTTTTGACGAATATTGGCAATTGCTTCATCGGCATAACTAGGCATAGTCCACGTTGGCGCACAATGACAGACATTGCGTACAAAATGTTCCAACATCCGCGTACCTTGCTTCGTATGCGTCACTTCTGGATGAAATTGTACCGCATAAATATTGCGTTGTGGATGATACATCGCCGCAATTGGACAACTCTCAGTTTGAGCAATAACTTCAAACCCAGCAGGCAAACGCACCACTTTATCGCCATGGCTCATCCAAACTTGCAGAAAATTACCATTATCGCCAATACCATCACTTAGCCCAGCAAATAAAGGACTTTCTAAACCATGGATTTCAGCATAGCCAAATTCACGTTTGCCTGAGCTAGCAACTTCACCACCCAATTGTTTTGCAATCGTTTGCATACCATAACAAATTCCAAAAATCGGCACATTTAGTTCAAAAATCATTGGCGAAACACTTGGAGTATCTTGTTCATAAACAGAATTGGGACCACCTGAGAGAATAATTCCTTTAGGGGCAAATTCACGGATAAATTCATCACTCACATCATAAGAATGAATTTCACAATAAACATTAAATTCGCGCACACGACGTGCAATTAGTTGTGTTACCTGTGAACCAAAATCTAAAATTAAGATTTTATCGTTATGAATATTCATTGTAGTATTTCCTGATTTAGTATTGATTTTAATTTAACAATATTTTCTTCTTGACTGTCAGCAAAATTTATAAAAATCACTAACAACCTTTAGTTCATTCTTCATGCAACCGATTTAGCTACAATAAACTAAAGTTCCCTCATCCTCGCCTAAAACAATCCGCTTTAAGCTACCCGCTTTAAAAATACTACAAACTTTAATATTCAAATTATTCTCACGACAAAGCGCAAACGCAGCCATGTCCATTACGCCAAGATTATTTGTAATTGCATCATTAAAGGATAATGAATCATACTTAACTGCATTGGGATCTTTCTTAGGATCCGCCGAATATACTCCATCAACTTTAGTGGCTTTAATTAATAAATCAGCGTTCATTTCAAGTCCACGTAACGCCGCACCACTATCGGTAGTGAAATAAGGACTCCCAGTGCCGCCAACAAAAATCACCACTTCACCATTATCAATTCTCTTCAACATGCTATCACGATTATAACCTTTAATAAAGCTCCCAATTGGAAACGCAGAAAATATTTTAGCTTTGATGCCATGCGAGTTAAATGAATCACGTAACAAAATTCCATTCATGACTGTCGCCAACATTCCCATGGTATCGGCATTCACACGTTGAATACCTAATTTATCACTCCCGGCCACACCACGGAAAAAATTACCACCACCAATGACAAGACCAACTTTAACCCCAAGAGCAACAACTTCTTTGACTTGCTTTAAAATAAACTCAACCGTCTCAGGATGTACCGAATCACTTGAATCGCCCATTAAAGACTCGCCAGATAATTTCAATAAAATACGTTGGTATTTAAGCATTATGTTCCCTTGTTACAAATATAAAACAGCTGGATTATAGCACAAATTAACCGCTCATGAAATGGCATAACCTATTAAATCCACATAAATATGTTGCGCTGCGCCTATGAATTTAAAGACTGAAGCCGTATAATTATAAACTGTAAAATAACTGCACTTCTATAAAGGTTAATAATTGTGGATAATTTCAAGAAACTACTCCTCTCATCTTTCATGGTGGCTGGTGCTGCGATTGGCTCAGGCGTGTTAGCGTTACCAATTTTAGCGGCTGGACCAGGACTACTTAACACACTAATTTTTATTACGTTAACTTTCATTATGGCTTATTGGATGGCGAATATGAGCATTGATGTTTATGCGCGCTATGATGATCATAATGTAAATGCGGCAACTTTAGCCGTAGATTTTTTTGGAAAAAAAGGTTATTGGATTACCACCGTTTTAAACGTGCTTTCAATGGGCGCGCTCGCGGCGGCTTATGTTAATGCAGGTGGAGACTTATTGGTAAAAACGGTACTCCCGTTAATTGGAATTAACCTGCCATCCCAAATCGGTATGATTATTTTCTTTGTGGCTTTTATGCCGGCTTTTATCGTTGGACTCGGTATGATTAGCCGCATGAATGGTGTGATTTTTACGGTTAAATTTATTTGCTTAATTTCAGGAATTTTATTAGGCTTAAATTTAATTAAACCAGATATTTTTGAATTCATTCCATCAGGCGTAAAATATCTCGGTGCTGGCGCTTCAACTATGTTTTGCATTTGGTATATGCACTGCGTCTTGCCACTCGTACTTAAGATTAATGATTGGAATCCAGCACGAGCTAAAAAAGCCGTTTTAGTAGGCATGGTGATTCCAGCTCTAGCCTATGCTGGTTGGATGTTATTAATTTTCTCACTGGTATCACGTCAAGAATTTTTGAAACTAGAAACAATTGGTGATATCATGCATTATGCATTAACTAAGCCAGGTGTACCAACTACTATATCAACATTAGTTGGCATCTTTGCGGCAATCACGGTGTTAACCGCATTTTTGTCAATCGGTTTTGCATTAGTTGCCTTTGTAATTGATGCTCTAAAATGGAAAGATACCGCCAAATCACGCCTAATTTCAACTTTAATCTCATTTGTAATCCCTGTTATTATTGCATTGTCATTCCCGAAAGCCTTTGTGATAATTTATCAACAATCTAATATGTTTCAAATTGCCTCGGCGTTAATTCCTGTTGCAGCGGCTTACGCGTACAATAAAAAGCGCAACTTAACCATTACGCCGCAGATTGTCATGTTAATTTTGGGATCACTGATTATCCTATCACAAATCCTTGATGATTTATCCATCCTACCAACCTTTCACTAATTGTAAAGAATAATGGTTAGCTAAAAGCTAACCGTTATTTTCATCCATCTAAAAAAGCCGATTTAATTAACTGCATAATTCACCGATTTTAGCTCACCATTTTTAGCCATCATCATTACTGTTGCGGGTTGCCAATAACGATTCAAGGCACCAAAAACTAAATTAGGATACGTCGCTTGTCCACGACTACCATTATAGCGCCCTAGCGCCATAAACATATCACCATGTTCCAATTGTAAATAATGACGTAAGATCGTACAGCCAAAGCGAATATTGGTTTGGACATTCAACAAATCTTGATCACGCGCGCCAATTTGCCGCTGCCAAAACGGCATAACTTGCATAATTCCACGCGCACCCGCACTTGAAATAGCATATTTATTAAAACGGCTCTCAACGGTAATTAAACTCAAAACCAACTGTGGATCTAACCCCGCGCGTATGGATTCATACTGGATGGTCGTCAGGAGTCGCTTACGCATAAACTCATCTTGCACCAAAGGGTCTTTAGGCGCAACGCTTTTCAAGCGATTTGACATATCCGACAACCATGCAGCAGCTTTTTCTTTATCAGAAAAAACTAAATGCGGCTGAATTGGATTAATAATCGCCGAATGTAAAGACGTTTGCACATCGGCGGAGAGTTTTTCTTCTTGCTGATTACCGGCATAGGCTGAATTAATCAATAATCCAGCTAATGCCACTAACAGCGTAAAATTAAACTTAGTTACGTTCATGCTCAACTAAAGTCTTCAATTTAGCCACAACTAAATCTAACTCCACTAATTGAGTTTCACGAGTTTTACGATTATAGACTTCAACTTTACCCTCGGCTAAAGTTTTCTCACCAACGACAACACGATGTGGAATTCCCAATAATTCACTATCGGCTAACAATGAACCAATACGCTCATTGCGATCATCAAGTAAAACATCAATCCCTGCTGCACGTAAATGAGTATATAAACTATCTACCTCAAGCCGAACAATCTCACTTTTAGCATAATTGGCAGGCGTAATCACCACTTCGAAAGGAGCCATATTTAACGGAAAAACGATTCCACGCTCATCATAATTTTGCTCAATGCACGCACCAAGGATACGCGTAACACCAATTCCATAGCAACCCATTTCCATTAATTGAGATTTACCATTTTGATCTAAATAACTTACGTTCATTGCCTCAGAATATTTAGTGCGTAATTGGAATACATGTCCAACTTCAATACCACGGCAAAGCTTAATAGTACCTTTGCCATCTGGAGTTAGGTCACCATCTTGAACATTACGTAAATCTGCAACCAATGGTTCCGCACAATCGACACCAAAATTTACCCCAGTTAAATGATAACCATCTTGATTAGCACCACAAATAAAATCAGCTAACAATGCAACTTCTTTATCCACAATTACCGCGCCATTAAAACCCACTGGACCAATAAATCCAGGTTGACAATTAAACGCATCACTAATGGCTGCATGGCTAGCAAAAGTCAAAGGCTGTTTTAGTTGCGCTAATTTACCAGCTTTAACTTCGTTCAAGCTATCGTTACCACGAATTAATAACAACACTGGTTGATCATCAACACCTTCAAAAACTAATGATTTAACCGAACTTGACAATGCAACACCTAACATCTCCGTAACTTCTTCACAGGTTTTTTGCGTTGGCGTAGCAATTTTCGTTAATGATGACTGAGCCTGCGGACGAGCTGAGCGCGATGGCAAACATTCAGCTAATTCCAAATTTGCCGCATAATCTGATTCATCGCTATAGACCACAACATCTTCACCGCAATCGGCTAATACTTGAAATTCATGCGAGCCAGTCCCACCAATTGAACCAGTATCTGCAGCAACTGGGCGAAATTTAAGCCCTAAGCGATTAAAAATATTACAATAAGCCTGGTACATGTCATTATAAGTCGTTAAAAGAGAATCAAAATCGGTATGGAAAGAATAAGCATCTTTCATCACAAATTCACGCGAACGCATTACCCCAAAGCGCGGACGCACTTCATCGCGAAATTTAGTTTGAATTTGATAAACTGATAATGGTAATTGCTTATAGCTTTTAATGTCTTTACGAATGGTATCGGCAACTACTTCCTCATGGGTTGGGCCTAAACAGAATTCCCGCTCATGGCGATCTTTCATCCGTAACAACTCTTTACCATAAAATTCCCAACGTCCAGATTCTTGCCAAATTTCAGCTGGTTGCACCGCTGGCATCAAGATTTCCAAGGCTCCAATGGCATTCATTTCTTCACGCACAATACGTTCAACTTTACGAACTATTTTTAATCCAAGAGGCATCCAAGTGTAAATCCCACTCGATAAACGTTTAATCATTCCAGCCCGAAGCATTAATTTATGACTAATTAATTCAGCTTCACTTGGAGCTTCTTTAGTCGTTACAATGTAATATTTTGATGCGCGCATTCCTATTCCTTTTGATAAAATTAGCCACAATAGCATAATTATAACTATATTTAGCTTAACCATTCTAAATTTTAAACAAACTGAATTTTATTTAATCCACAGCTTGCCAATATAAAAAGCGGATGTCATTTAAACTACACCCGCACTAAAAGCACATAACTCTAAACTTTGATTTAGCCAAGTAATTTATTTATATCTTTGACCAGCACCCAGCACTAATTAGATTAGACTAATTCATTTTTCAACCGCTGACGATTTTCGGCAAATTGAATTTGAAATTCGCTGAATTTACCCTCGGCAATGGCTTGGCGAATTTCTTGCATTAACTCTAAATAATAATGAATATTATGCACCGTATTTAAATGTGAGCCTAAAATTTCACCAATTTTAAACAGATGATGCAAATATGC
>DPRZ01000022.1:4147-5314 GCA_003538525.1 Neisseriales bacterium | reverse complement strand
TCACGAACTTCCATTTCAACTAATTCTAACAATTCTTCATCATCAACGATGTCACATTTGTTTAAGAATACTAATACGTATGGCACACCAACTTGACGCGCTAACAAGATATGTTCGCGAGTTTGTGGCATAGGACCATCAGATGCTGCAACCACTAAGATCGCGCCATCCATTTGAGCTGCACCAGTAATCATATTTTTAATATAATCGGCATGTCCTGGACAATCCACGTGTGCATAGTGACGTGTTTCTGTTTCGTACTCTACGTGAGCTGTATTAATTGTAATACCACGAGCTTTTTCTTCAGGTGCGCTATCAATTTGCGCATAACCTTTAGCTTCGCCACCGAATTTTTTTGATAAAATTGTTGTAATCGCTGCCGTTAATGTAGTTTTACCATGATCCACGTGACCAATTGTTCCTACATTCACATGAGGCTTATTACGCTGAAACTTTTCTTTAGCCATTTGCTATTTCCTTGTAATTGGTGGCGGTGTTACTTACACCACCGACCAGATATTGTTAAATTAATTATTTTTTAGAAACTACTGCATCAGCAATATGTTTAGGTGCTTCTGAGTAATGTTTGAATTCCATAGAATACGTTGCACGACCTTGAGTCTTAGAACGTAAATCCGTTGAATAACCAAACATTTCAGCCAATGGAACTTCAGCTTTAACTTTTTTTCCACCAGCATCATCATCTTCCATGCCTTGGATAATTCCACGACGTGAAGACAAATCACCCATTACATCACCCATGTATTCTTCTGGAGTTTCAACTTCAACTGCCATCATTGGCTCTAACAATACTGGTTGTGCTTTACGCATACCATCTTTGAATGCCATTGAACCTGCTAATTCGAAAGCTAATTGAGAAGAATCGACATCATGGTAAGAACCGTCGAACAATGCAACCTTAACGTCAACCACTGGGTAACCAGCAATCACGCCTGATTTCATTGCACCTTTAATACCATAATCCACCGAAGGAATGAACTCACGAGGAACTGACCCACCTTTAATTTCATCCGCAAATGTATATCCGTTACCCTCACCAGATGGTTCCATACGAATCCATACATGACCGTATTGACCTTTACCACCAGATTGTTTAACGTGTTTACCTTCAACTTCAACTGCATTACGAATTGTTTCACGATATGC
>DPRZ01000022.1:0-3959 GCA_003538525.1 Neisseriales bacterium | reverse complement strand
AAGATCTCTAAATGCAACTCACCCATACCAGAAATAATGGTTTGATTGGTTTCTTCGTCACCTTTAACGCGGAAAGATGGATCTTCCTTAGCTAAACGATTTAAAGCAACACCCATTTTTTCTTGATCGGCTTTAGTTTTTGGTTCAATTGCAATATGTATCACAGGCTCAGGGAAAACCATGCGCTCTAATGTAATTACTTCTTTCAAATCGCATAAAGTTTCACCAGTAGTTACTTCTTTTAAGCCAATTGCAGCGGCAATATCACCAGCGTAAACTTCATCAATTTCCATACGATCATTTGCATGCATTTGCACGATACGACCAATCCGCTCTTTTTTACCCTTAACTGGATTATAAACAGTATCACCTGATTTAACCACACCTGAATAAACACGGAAGAATGTCAATTGACCAACGAATGGATCACTCATTAATTTGAATGCCAACGCTGAGAATGGTGCATCATCTGCTGACTCACGAGTACCTTGAGTGCCATCTTCTAACTCACCAGTAATTCCAGCTACTTCAACTGGAGATGGTAAATATTCAATTACAGCATCAAGCATTGCTTGAACACCTTTATTTTTGAAAGCTGAACCACAGAACATTGGAATAATTTCACAAGCAATTGTCCGTTTACGGATTGCTTCTTGAATTTCTTGCTCTGTTAATTCGCCACCATCAAGATATTTATTCAATAACTCGTCACTAGCTTCGGCTGCTGACTCAACCATCTTAGCACGCCACTCATTACAAGTTTCAACTAATTCAGCAGGGATTTCAACATATTCGAACTTCATTCCTTGAGATGCTTCATCCCAAGCAATCGCTTTCATTTTCACCAAATCTACAACACCAGTAAAACCTTCTTCAGCACCGATTGGCACTTGCATTGGAACTGGGTTACCTTTAAGGCGGTTTTTAATACCATCAACCACTTTAAAGAAATTCGCACCTTGACGATCCATTTTGTTTACAAATGCAATCCGCGGCACTTTATATTTATTAGCTTGGCGCCATACTGTTTCAGATTGAGGTTGCACACCACCAACTGCACAATAAACCATACATGCACCATCAAGTACACGCATAGAACGTTCAACTTCAATCGTGAAATCCACGTGACCAGGGGTATCAATAATATTGATCCGATGTTCAGGGAAACGTCCATCCATACCACGCCAGAATGCAGTAGTTGCAGCTGAGGTAATTGTAATACCACGCTCTTGCTCTTGCTCCATCCAATCCATAGTCGCAGCACCATCATGTACTTCACCAATTTTATGGTTAATACCAGTGTAGAACAACACACGTTCAGTAGTAGTTGTTTTACCCGCATCGATGTGTGCAGAAATACCTATATTACGATATCTTTCAATCGGGGTTTTTCTAGCCATTTAGCATATACTCCAAATATTAATAACGGAAGTGAGCAAAAGCTTTATTTGCTTCAGCCATACGGTGAATTTCTTCACGTTTTTTCATAGCCGCGCCACGACCTTCAATTGCTTCTAACATTTCATGAGCTAGGCGGATATCCATTGATTTTTCACCACGTTTACGCGCAGCATCACGCAACCAACGCATAGCTAATGCTACTTGGCGCGATGGAGCAACTTCAATTGGAATTTGATAATTAGCACCACCAACACGGCGTGATTTCAATTCCACAACTGGTTTAACAGCTTCTAAAGCTTGCGTGAAAATATCAATTGCTTCTTTTTTTGATTTAGTGGCAGCAATATCTAATGCGCCATAAACAATTTTTTCGGCAACGGCTTTTTTACCGCTTTCCATGATAATATTCATAAATTTTGACAAAACTTGACTACCGAATTTAGGATCCGGCAATATATTTCTCTTCTCGACTTCTCTACGTCTAGGCATAACTAACTCCTTTTACAAACCAAATATTATTTAGGACGTTTCGCACCGTATTTAGAACGGCTTTGCTTACGATTTTTAACACCAGCTAAATCTAGTGAACCACGAACGGTATGGTAACGCACACCAGGTAAATCTTTTACACGACCACCACGGATTAAAACCACGCTATGTTCTTGTAAATTATGACCTTCACCACCGATGTAGCTATTTACAGTGAAACCGTTGGTTAAACGTACACGGCAAACTTTACGTAATGCTGAATTTGGTTTTTTAGGAGTTGTTGTGTAAACACGAGTGCATACACCACGACGTTGAGGACAGTTCGCTAATGCAGGAGATTTACTCTTGTAACGAACAGCCACACGAGGCTTTCTTACTAATTGATTAATAGTAGGCATTGTCTTCTTTCTTTTTTAAAAAATACTGAAGTTGTGGATACCATACCCGCAACCTCCAAGCATAAAGCTTATGTGATATACTGTGCTTTTTGTAGCAACCAGATCATAAATGCTTTACCTTGCCCTATTATAGAACCGCATATTATACCATGGATAAAGTAACTTATGCAAAAAAGCATCTAATTTAATCATAATTCTAAATTAAAGCTGAAACAGTAGATCGATAACAACCCAATGATTAAATACTATGTGGAACTGCCGTAACAAATGACAAGGCACTAATTGATTCCATTCCGCCGCCAATGCGACTCCCACGAATTGGACAGGCATCAAGATAATCCAAACCATATGCCAATTCAATATGAGTTTCACCAGCCGGACACTGATTACTTATATCAAAGCTACACCACGAACTTTCAATCCAAGCCTCCGCCCACGCATGACTGGCTAAATGCGCCTCATCATGGGTATAAAGATAGCCACTCACATAGCGTGCAGGAATTTTTAAATACCGACAACAAGCTAAAAAGATATGGCTATGATCTTGGCACACACCACCTTTAATTGAGTAAGCATTAATCGCACTAGTTGCTGAAGTAGTTACGCCACGAATATAAGGAACATTGCGCAAAATTTGTGCAGATAATTCTGAGAGCAACGCCAGTTGAGTTGAACCACTCAATACATTCGGATAATTAGCCCGACAGTTTTCAGCTAACTGAGCTAAAGCGCTATCGATTGTAGTTAAGTAGGTATTTCTTAAATAATAGGCAGGATGCAAATCACCCAATACAGGATTTACATTGGCTGGGTAAACCTCCACCAAACCGTGCGCTACAATGCTAATTTCACGCTCACCATTGGCTAAATTTAAAAAGCTGCTTTGATTACCAAACCAATCAACACCATGTGACATCTTACTTGGTGCATCAATTTGCCAATTAATTACCCGTTGACGATAATGGTTAAATGGAGTCAAACGTATTACTTGAATACTTTGTTGTAATGGTCTATCATAACTATAGATGGTTTTATGGTTAACTTTCAAAATCATATTGTAACAAAGTATCCTTCCTGTATCGCACCAGCTAATATAATTACTTCACCCTGTAATTCTTCAATATATTTCTTTGGCGTTATGTTAATAATACTTTCAACTGTATCATAACGTAATTTGTTCAACATTTGAGAGCTTGCTCGTAGCGCTCCACGACGTTTTTCACCACCAATTTCTTCAAGCAAGCGATGAGTTTTTTCAGCACAATAACGCACACTCCGCGGAATGTGACGATTAAACAGCAAAAACTTAAATACCCGCTGTTGCGATGGAACCTCAACAAAGGTTTCCTGATAAGCTTCAAAAGAGCTAACCGCTTTAAGTAACATATTCCAATGATAATAATCTGAATAATTACCGATGTCTTGAAGTTTAGTTTGCGCCTCAAGTACGCGTAACGTTTGATCAGAGCGCTCTAAAAACGTCCCCAAGCGTAAAAAATGATAATTTAAATTATCGGGCAAAGTTATTTCGATAATACCTTGAATCATAAACGAGCGCTGCTGCAACCACTCTTTAAAAACCCCCAATGGTTTATATTGCATGCTATTAAACTCGAGCCACGTCTGATTAATCGCTTCCCATAATTCGGTGCTTAAACGACTACGCTCCGA
>DPRZ01000171.1 GCA_003538525.1 Neisseriales bacterium | reverse complement strand
TGATGTGGGGAGTATTAGTTGTATTTACCATCTTTACGGTCTTTTTAGCCGTACGGTGGGTGTTTAGAAATACTTACAGCCAATGAATAAGCACAACAACATGTTGCAACTGAGCGACTTTGACTATCATTTACCCGAGCAACTCATCGCCTGTCAACCATTAGCAAATCGCGATGATAGTCGCTTACTAGTCGTTGATGAAACGCCGCAAGATCGTCAGTTTAAACACATTCTCGACTATCTCAACGCAGGCGATTTACTGGTGTTGAATAATACGCGCGTGGTTAAAGCGCGATTATTTGGGCACAAACCAACTGGTGGCAAAGTTGAAGTCATGCTCGAACGCGTGATTAATAATCATGAGATTATTGCTCATGTTGGCACCAGTAAAGCCATCAAAATTGGTATGCAAATTGAATTACCTGCTGGAATTAGCATGCAAGTAATTGAGCGCATGGAGAATATTTTTCGCCTACGGATTGTACAAGACATTGATATTTATGCCTATCTGGAACAACATGGTAATTTACCATTGCCACCGTATATGCAACGCCAAGCCGTACTCGATGATGAAACGCGCTATCAAACTGTTTTTGCTCAACATAATGGCTCAGTTGCTGCACCAACCGCTGGTTTACATTTCACACCCGAATTACTTGCGCAAATTCGCGCTAAAGGCGTGCAAATTAGCTATGTAACGCTCCATGTCGGCTCGGGAACTTTCAAACCAGTTAGTGTTGAAAATATTGCCGAACATAAAATGCATAGTGAAGTATTTGAAATTAGTGCAGACACCATTGAATTAATTAAACAAACTAAGCTAGCGGGTGGCAAAGTCATTGCGGTCGGCACAACTAGTTTACGCACCCTAGAATCGGTAGCTAAACGTGGACTCTATCCACAACGTGGTGAAACCGACATCTTCATTACGCCGGGCTTTAAATTTGAATTAGTCGATAAATTAATTACCAATTTTCATCTCCCCAAATCAACTTTACTTATGCTCGTCGCAGCATTTAGTGGCAAAACTCAAATTGATGCCAGTTATCAGCATGCGATCCAGAATAATTATCGTTTCTTTAGCTATGGCGATGCCATGCTGCTTACTCGTCAGGATTAACCATGGAACAACACAATAAAACTCATTTTGGCTTTAAAGATGTTGCCGAAGAAAAAAAGGCTGATTTAGTTGCCGAAGTCTTTCATTCGGTTGCCAACAATTACGATATCATGAACGATGTTATGTCATTGGGCATGCACCGTTTATGGAAAAAATTTACCTTTTTTACCGCCGAATTAAAACCTGGACATAAAGTCCTCGATATCGCTGGTGGCACGGGTGACATGAGTAAAGGTTTCAAAAGCATCGTTGGTGACTCTGGCGAAGTTTGGCATACCGACATCAATTCCTCGATGCTTAAAGTTGGGCGCGATCGCTTATTAAACGAAGGTATTTTGACACCACAATGCCTATGCGATGCCGAAAAACTACCCTTTCCCGATAATTACTTTAATGCGGTATGTGTCTCATTTGGTTTACGTAACATGACGCATAAGGATATTGCCCTAAGTGAAATGCAACGCGTGCTCAAACCAGGTGGTGTACTGATGGTGTTGGAATTTTCCAAGATTTACAAACCGTTAGCTAAATTCTATGATCTTTACTCATTTAAATTTTTACCAATGATGGGTAAGCTGATTGCTAAAGATGCAGATAGTTATCAGTATTTAGCAGAATCAATCCGCATGCATCCCGATCAAGAAACCTTACAACAAATGATGTATGATGCTGGTTTTGCCAAAGTTAAATATCATAATTTAACCCTTGGAATTACCGCCTTACACAAGGGATACAAAGCCTAATGTTGAATACTCTGGCAATTAAAGCGCTAAATTTACTCTTAAAAGCCAACCCAACTACTCGCGGACAACTGCAAAAATTAGCCACCAAGGTAATTGAGCTAAAATTACCTTTCTTGACCCTAAATTTTATTATTGCCCCTGATGGAATGCTAGAAAGTGAAGAGTCCGCCGCGGATTGTTCAATTACAATTCCGCTTGCCAGCGCCAGTCATTTAATCCATCAAGATCAGCTACAGACCTTTAAAACCCTGCAGATTGAGGGCGATAAAACTCTGGCTAAAAATTTACTCAGTAGCTTGGCAACGCTTGATGCAAGCAAAACGCTCTATTTACATAACTCGCCGTTTTTGGGCATCTTTGCCGTTAAACTTGAGCAACTGCTTAAAACTATCATCGAATATGCTCAATTAGTCAGCCATAATGCCACGCTTTCAACCAGTCAATATGTCCAATATGAAGTTGATTTAATTAGCGACAAGTATATTTTAGAACAATTCTACACTGATGTGGATGATCTCAAAGAACGCTGCGATTTACTCGGCAAACGCGTAGAAAGACTAATTCAATAAAATGCGCACTCTTCGTCTCTTAAAAATAATTCTGACTTTTAAACGCTATGGTTTGTTCCAAGTTTTAAATATTAACGATAAAACCAGTCGCTTAGCGCGTTTACTGGAATTTATGCTGTGGTTTATCCCACAAAAATATCCCGATCAACCCTTGCCGTTACGCATTAAATTAGCCTTTGAATATTTAGGTCCGGTCTTTGTCAAATTTGGTCAATTGCTCTCCACGCGCCCCGATTTAATTCCAAGTGAATATTTGAGCGAACTGGCAAAACTGCAAAATCAAGTCAAACCGTTTGATTCGCTACAATCACGCCAAATCGTCGCCAGCGCACTAGGTAAACCGTTGGAACAAATTTTTAGCCAATTTAGTGATGATCCTGTTGCCTCAGCCTCAATTGCCCAAGTTCATCGCGCACGCTTACTGGAAAATGGACATGAAGTTGCGGTAAAAGTTTTACGCCCTAAAATCGCTAAAGTAATTAACAAAGATATTCAACTACTTAAAGCTGTAGCATTGGTGGTTGAAAAATTATTTAGCGACGGCAAACGCTTGCGCCCACAAGAAATTGTTGATGAATTTGAGAGCGTTATTCATGAAGAATTAGACTTTTTGCAAGAAGCTGGCAATAGCACCGAATTAAGCCGCCTACATAAAAAAGATCCACGAATTATCATTCCTGAGATTTACTTTGATTATTCAACTAAAGATGTAATTGTAATGGAATGGATGCACGGCACGCCAATTTCAGATCTTGACGCACTTAAAGCCAAAAACGTTGATTTGGTACGCTTATCGCATTACGGAGTGGAAATTTTTTACACCCAAGTTTTTCATTTTGGCTTCTTCCATGCTGATATGCACCCGGGAAATATCTTATGTTCAGATGATGGACGCTTTATCGCGCTGGATTTTGGGATTGTTGGCTGTCTTTCGGATGAAGACAAACGCTATTTAGCCATCAATATTTTGGCGTTTTTTAATCGTGACTATAAAAAAGTTGCGATTACCCATGTTGAATCGGGTTGGGCACCTAAAGATACCCCAATTGAACAATTTGAAAATGCCATTCGTTCGGTTTGTGAACCAATTTTCAATAAACCTTTGGCACAAATTTCCTTTGCCCAAGTCTTAATTAAATTATTTCAAGTCTCACGGCGCTTTGGCATTATTGTCCAACCGCAATTAATTTTACTGCAAAAAACCATCGTTAATGTCGAGGGATTGGGACGCATTCTCAATCCAGAACTAGACTTATGGAAAACCGCTAAACCAATTTTAAACAAATGGCTCCGTGAGCAAATGGGCGTTAAAGGCTTTGTCCGCAACTTAAAAGAAGAGCTACCCTATTGGTCATATATCATGCCAACTCTCCCGCGCAATTTTGCGACCACACTAACCAAGTTACAAGACAGCAACAATCTGACTGAAAACTACACCCAATTAACCAAAGATTATCGCCGCATGAATTATATTCTAATGCTAATTATCGTTGTGTTAATTATTGTTCTAGCGGTAAAATTATAATGAACTATGCCTTAATTTTGGATAATAACCAATATCAATTTGTCAAATTAATCACCACTGAAAAAAAACACAGCGTGGTACAATTATTTGAGCAAACTACTGACAAAAAAATTAAAAATGATAATTTAATGCTTAGCTTCACCAGCGATCCACGTAACTTTGAGCCAGCCTTGCAACAATTACGCGCAGAAATTGACCTGCCGTTTTTATGGGAACTCGCCGAAGAACAAGCGCAATGGACACTGGACAACTTAACCAATTTATATTTTGGCAGCCATGAGTTAATCCAAAAACTAGCGCTATTTCTTGCGATCAGTGAGCCAGCCATTTATTTTAGCTCGCTTGGTGAACAAAACTTCAAACGCTGTGGCAGCGAAGAAATTGCCATGCGCCAATTACAAATTCAGCGCCAACAAGAATATCAAGCCAAATTTGATGCGCTTTATGAACAGCTGTTTAATTTACAACACCCCGATTGGAAGATTGATCCACTCAACCTAATCAATAAACCCGACAAAAACTCGCTTGAATATAAGGTGGTGAGCAAAGTTACCAAAGATTTAAAACTGACACTCCTCGAATTATTATTCAAGTTGGGTTATATTAGTTCAATTGAAAATTTATTAGTAACTAGTTTCCATAAACAATATTTCCCACACGGCAGTGAGCTGCCAGCACTAGAAATCAATGATCATGCCAGCGATATTCCATTTAATCAAACCTTGAAAGTGTTTTCAATTGATGATGCACTGACTACCGAAATTGATGATGCTTTTTCATTGCAAGCTACTGATACTGGCTGGATTGTCGGAGTGCATATTTCAGCACCCTCGCTAAATAAAGAATTACTGACGCTGGCTAGCGAACGCTTATCCACCGTCTATTATCCAGGGCATAAAATCACCATGTTACCCGAAAATGTAATTGCTCATTATAGCCTCGATCAAGGCAAACAATTACCTGTGGTAAGTATTTATTTTACAATTGATCATGAATTTAATATTAGCCATACCGAATCCAAACTTGAACAAGTTTTAGTTAGTGATAATTTACGCACCGAAAACCTTGAGCAACTCTTCAATGTTGAAAATATGGCACAAGATCATGACTACCCGTACGAAGCCGAATTAAAACTGCTCCACCAATTTGCCTTAAAGCTGGAGGAAGGTCGTGGTAAAGCCAGCGTTAATCAACTCTCGGTCGATTATAATTTCTCCTTTGCTGAAGATGGTAAAGTGGTAATTAAACCACGCCTACGTGGTAATCCCATTGATAAATTAGTTAGTGAATTAATGATTCATGCCAACGGTAGCTGGGGACGGATGCTTACCAATGCTTTTGTACCCGCAATTTATCGGGTGAAACAACCAATGCAGCCAGTTACAATGACGTTAACCCCTAATTCACATACTGGGTTAAATGTCGATTATTACACTTGGGCAACCTCACCATTACGGAGAGCGGTGGATCTAGTCAATCAAGCGCAAATTATTAGCCTAATCACCAAACAGAAACCACTTAGCGCAACCGATTTTGCGGTGGCAAATGTAGTTGAAAATTTTGATGAAACCTATAGTGCTTACTTGAAATTTCAAGATAGTATTGAGCGTTATTGGTCATTGCGCTATTTGGAACAAGAGAATATTCATCAAATTAAAGCGACCTTCACTTATCGCAACAATGTTCAACTCGATGGAGTGCCAATTACACTGGATGTTAGTACACAGACCAAAGCTCAGCCACAGGGTAGTGAAATAATGTTGACGATTGATAATCTCAATTTTCTTAACCAAACGTTTGAGTTTAAAATTATCACTTAACTCCAATTATAGTTAACACAGAATTAAACAGCTGAGTAAATAAGATCAATATACAAATACTTCAGCTAGTTATTGATTTGAAAAAGGTAATCTAAACCCAAATTAATGATAGAGATAAACCAATAAAAAAGAGTTGATTTAATCAACTCTTTTTTAACATCTAGCTAAGCTAGGTATTCGCTAATCCATATTGATTGCTGATTCAGGACAGTTATAAGCATTACCTATATTTGTTACATTAGTTTGAACAAAACTACCACCAAAACCATCATCCCCGCTACCAGTATCACTAGCTTGATTAGTTAATAATTGAACATAATTACCACCAAGATTAGCAGTTTTATTACGAAGGTCATCCATTGAACCAATTGCCATAGCTGAATTTGATGTCAAACCACCAGTAAATGAGTTTCCTTGATTACCAATAACTTGCCCAAGATATTTACATCCATTAGGAACTTTATGGTCATTTGAAACCAACACTCCAGTAGCATTATTATTTAATTTCGTAGCAGCACACCCAA
>DPRZ01000172.1 GCA_003538525.1 Neisseriales bacterium | reverse complement strand
ATTTAATTTCGTAGCAGCACACCCAATAATTGAAAGAGCCAGAATACAAAGAATTAGCGTCTTAACTCTCACCAAATTTATCATAAAACTTACCACCTTTCTAAACTTATTTAAAACTCACTATTTATTGTTTAACTACATTGACCGATTCAACTAACTTATTAAAAATTAACTACTGCTTTTTAATAGACTAGGTTGACGAATTATGCTTATTTAATTAACTTATTGTTTTGCTTGACAGCTTGACAAGATTAATTTGCCTTTTTTCTCTTGGCACATCACTTGTTTACCAGAATTTTCATCGATAAATCCAGCTTTACCTTTACCAAATTTGAAACCTTTACAAATACCAGTTAATGTATCTGTGTTAGCTCCATCTTTTAACGTGGTTTCGCCACATTTCATTTTGGTGTTATCAAATTTAGGTGCAGTTTGAGCAGTTGCTTGAGACTCAACAGGAGCAGCAAAAGCCAATGAAACAGCAGATGATGCAATTATTGCAATAAGAAGTTTTTTCATATTAAAGTTCTTTCAAAAAATCAAGGCTAATTTACCTAATATTATTATATTCAAGATTAATTTAGTAAATCTAAATCTATGCACCATTAAGGTTTATAGATAAATTTTTTATCAATCAAATCAGTTAATCGCAAACATCTAACAGCTTGCATTACGGCGCGTATTGTAATAAAATATACACTACTTGTCAAACTTAATTAACCGCAACAAAAACCATGTACTTAAAAATACCCTGTGAAGCCTCGACTAATTTTCATCGCGCGTCATAATATCTAAAATTACATCATCTGTTTCTTGCATGCCTTTTTGAGCTAATTCACCAATATTTCGGATGGTTTCCTCTACATCACCAGCAACTACGCCATCTCCAGCAGTAATCACATTCCCATTAGCCGCCATCGCAATACCATCATACGCCGCATATGTTCCATTGGCAATTTTTACCGCACACGATGAATTTGCGCCATCGCATAAAATCCCAGAAACACCAGCCAAAGTATTAATAATTGCATTGGCAATAATCGTATAACTAAAATCATTTAACAGCCCAATTGCACCAGCTACACCAGCCGCGGCGCACATTGGTCCGCAGTAAGCAGATAAGCGCCCGATTTTTGATTTAATATGCACAGTTGTAAGGTGCGAGAAAAATAACGCACGATATAATTGTTCTGCCGTTTTACCGCGTTCACGGGCATAGGTAATTACTGGCAATGATGCCGATAATCCAACGTTACCACTCCCCGCAGTTGTCATAACCGCCATTGGACTACCACCCATGCGCGCATCGCTACCAGCGGCAGCTAAACTTGCGGAATGATTACGAATATCATCACCATAAAAACCGCTATCAATACTTTGCTGAATATTTCGACCGATGTTCACACCATAATCATGAATTAAGCCTTCATTTGCAATCGCTAAATTACAGGTAATTACGCGATCAAACAAATTTTTAATTAAATCAATCTCAATTGTTTTAGCTAAATCATAAATCAGCTGTACCGATAAAATTGCGGCAGCATCTTCAGGAGTACTGGCATTATCTGCATCAGATTTATGTAGTAACACTTGATCATTTTTTACGATTTCAGTAATGTTGGTATGACTATTTTTCATTTCCACGCTGGCCGAATCGTTGCCTGCAAAAACCTTAACTTTAATATACAATTTAAGATTATTTTTTGAATTTTGAATATGAATTGCATGTTTATCTAAGAAAATTTTAACTTCTTCTAATTGAGCTGGACTTACTTCAGAAATTACCATTAATTCCTTATCTGGATTACCCGCAAAAGCCCCCATCGCAGCCGAAACACCAATTCCAACCATGCCGCCACTATTTGGAACCACCACGCTTTTCACATTTTTAATAATGTTGCCAGAAATAAATACCTGCATTTTTTCAGGTTTTTGTCCAAGCACCGCCGTCGCCTTAGCAGCAGCATAAGCAATTGCAATCGGTTCCGTACAGCCTTCAGCTGGAATAATTTCACTATTCAGTAAATCAATTACTTTAACAATTAACTCTTGCGTAATTTGTGTCATCTTCATTCACTTTCTATATAAATTTAAAATTTTGTATTTCTTACATCGCTTTCATTAATAGCGGAGAAATACATAAAATAATCCCAACATAAACAATATAATAAACCGTTAATCCTTTGTATTTGTGTAATGCAGGTACTTTATAAACCAGAAGTGCTGGCATCAAACAACCGATAATGCCAAAAATTGGACCACATAACGGCACTAATTTATAAATCGGCACTTGAAAAACTATTGATAGCCAAGTCATTAAAACAATGATTACTCCAATAATTACTTCAAAAACAGGGCTTTTGACGATTGCACCATCTTTGCCAATTCCACGAATAAGATTAAGCAGAATACCACGCACGCCTTCACGCATACCAGTAATAATACTCAAAAATGCAGCTAATACGGCACAAATATTAATAAAAATACCTAATACATTAATTAATGGATTGCTATAATTCATTTTTTGAATAATGGCAAATACAGATTCATTTTGATTTTTAGCTAAAATAGCTTCACTTTGAGAAATAATTCCAGCAAAAGCAACAATATAGAATAGAACTATTGTCGCTAAAATAAATAATGCTAAGCGCATCGTTGAAATAGCTTTTTTTTGCGCAACTTGGCGATCAGCGTATTTAGTTCGATAAGACATTACCATTGGGCTTAACGATTGAATAAACAGAATTGTGGTTAATGCAAAAGGAAACATCACAGTAGTACTAGTTATAAATTTAAGACCCTGAGGAATATATGTAACATTTGAAAACTTCCAATAGGGTACAACCATGATCGCAGCAAGTAGCACACAAGCTAATAAAAGAACTGAAACCACTCCAGAAATTTTAAAGAGTAATTTTTCACTTTTACAACCGACAAAAACTAAAATGCTCATTACAACCAAGGTAAACAGCGCGTTACTCAAAAGATTCGGATCACTCACAATATGAAATTGATATAAATAATGCGCAATTGAAGAACAAACCAGCATTCCATAAATAATCGTCCAAATCGCCATCATAACAAAATAAAGTACTCCTAAAAAGCTACCCCATTTTTTACCAATTAAATCCGCGATGGTGTCTGAATAGCATTTTGCAGTGTCATTTTCAAATAAAGTATTCATATACAATTTTTGAAAGAGGTAAATCGCTGGATAAGCCCATAATGCGACCCATAAAAATGCTACTAAACCAACCACGCCAACACTAACTGGTACCAAAACAATACCCGCACCAAGAGCCATTCCAAAACTAATTACAAGCCACCCCCAATCAAAAGAATTAAATTTAAGAGCTTGTTTCTGCTGTGCCGTTTCCATATTTGACCTTATTAAAAATTAATCAAAATTATGCCTAACAATTATTAGAACATAACATCATTGTAAGTATGGATTATATCATGATCACATTGTTGAAATTGTGGTATTAGTGCTGACAGCTAAAATTAGGAAGTTTAAAATATTTCATCACATTAAATAATCATTAAATTTCCTCTAGGCGTAAATTACCTTACTGAATTAGAATCTTCATACTGTTTACATTAAGAGTAACGTAGACAAATACACGATAAGCGCGACACATTAAAGATAACTGCAACACTGCTATTAAATTACAAATATTAAAATTAACTTGATACACCAATCGAATCGGTAATATACTTTGGTAAATCAGCACGACTAATCTGGTTACTCCCATAATTGGGTAAATCATTTGCCAAATCTAATTGACAATTATGCGCTGAAGTTGGGAAATATTCCAATAATAGCCTAACTTTATCCATCGAGTCTTTACCAGCTACTTCATTGATCAATTCCAACGCCAAATCAATACCACTCGTAACGCCACCAGCGGTCCAAATTTTGCCAGACTTAACCACGCGTTGCTCCACAATTTGCACCTCAAAACTCTCGGTCAATTCTTTAATCGAGCGCCAATAACTGGTCACTACCTGTCCTTTCAGTACTCCAGCTTGAGCTAACAGAAAGGCGCCAGTGCAAACAGACGCTAAAATCTGACAGGTCTTACTTTGTCGTTGAATAAATTCAATTAATCTAACATTATGAATTTGTTTAATACGTCCAATTCCACCAGGGACAATTAAGCAATCCAAATTATCACATCCAGAAAAATCAACATGCGCCTGCAAGACAATCGAACTATCGCATTCAACCAAACCACCATATTCAGAAACTAAAACTAGCTCAACGCTTGGCGCCAGAATTTTTTGCCAGATTGAAAAAACTTCCCATGGACCAATTGCGTCCAGCGGTTGCACATTAGGATAAATCAAAATACCTATTTTCATAATTTTTCTTTTTAAGAGTTAAAACATATAAAAGCACCTTGATTGGTGCTTTTATAAAATAATTAGTTGAATAACTTGCTGGGATTAACCGGCTTACCCAAATGGCGCAATTCAAAATATACGCCACCCATCGGCTGGTTATCCGCATTACCACTGCTAGCAATTTGCTGACCAGCGGCAAGCGAATTACCTTTAGCAACTTTGGAAATAACTCCGCTATACACCGAGGTATAATTATCACCATTATCCACCACAATAATTTGACCAAAGCCAGGCAAACTCCCGCTAAATAATACCACGCCACGTGACACCGAATAAACTGGCGTATTCTCGGCTGGACTAACCAGCACACCATTATTGCGTACACTATCACGCATTTGCCCAAAACCAACCGTTATATTACCTGCAATTGGTTTGGATAATTTACGTGCCATAAACGGTGAGTTATCTTCGATACTCGCATCAGATTTACCTAATGCAATACCACTGCTCTTAGGACTGTCTTTGACAACTGGAGTCGCTGCAGTAGATTGGTCGCTAACCGCGATTGGTTTTTCAGTCTCTAGCGGCGTAACACTAGTTTCTGCACCAGGTGGTTTTGCGACAATCAACGCGGGTTGCGATGTTTTAGTTGCTCCATTCACGCTGGCTTGTTGCGCCTGTTTTTGTTCCGCTTGAGCTCTGGCAGCAGCTTTAGCCGCGGCTTTTTTAGCTGCAAGTTGACGCGCTTTTTGCTGTTTCTCAATTAACGCTAATTGTTGCAATAGCTTATTTAACTCAACTTGACGCTGTTTTAAATTAGAGAGTTGAGCTTTTTCACGAGCGATCTGTTGTTTCACCTGTACCGCTTGTTGTGCCGTTTGGTCTTTTACCACCAATAATTGCTCATGTTGCTTAGCCGTATTCCCCAATTTAGCATTTAGACGCTCAACTTCAAGTTGTAATTTGCTATTTAAAGCTTGTAGTTGAGCTAATTGTTTATTAAGCTGCATGTATTTAGCTTGTTCGGCTTTAAGAATCGCCACCAAATAAGTTTTTTTACGCTCAGCATCCAGCGCATCATTACCAGCTAACAAGGATTGCTGATCTTGTTCAATGGTTTTAATTTGCTGGTAAATATTGGTCATTGAACTCGCAACCTGAGCTTGAGCTTGTTGCGTCGCGCTAGTAACTTTTGGAATTGAGGTTGCTAACTGATCAAGTTGCTGTAAATTCAACGCCCGTTGTTGAGTAAGTTTATCTAATAACGACTTGGTTTTAGTTATCGCACCTTGAGAATTTTTTAAGGCGGCATCAATTTTTTGCTTTTGCTGCTGCTTTGAATTTAAATCTTGATTAATTTGTTGAATTTGCGAATTTAAATCATTCAAATTACTATTAATTGAACTTGACCCGGCGGCAAAAGCCGAATTAGTTACACTTAATCCAGCCATCAGCAGCGTTAAGATTATTTTTTTCATCAATTACCTATTGAAATGCAATTAAGCTTTTACCAGTCATTTCAACTGGTTGCGCTACACCCATAATTTGCAATAAAGTTGGCGCAACATCTTCTAAGGCGCCACCAGCACGCACTGAAGCTTGCCGACCAATATAAATACACGGAACTAAATTAGTGGTGTGTTGCGTGTGGGGTTGCTGACTTTGATAATCAAACATTTGCTCACAATTACCATGATCTGCCACAATTAAAACTTCACCACCATGTGCCAACATTGCCTCAACAACTTGTCCAACATATAAATCTAAAGCCTCAACCGCCTTAACGCTCGCCGCGTAATTACCCGTATGTCCAACCATATCACCATTAGCAAAATTACTAATAATCAAATCATATTCATCACTATTAATTGCAGCCACTAATTTACTTGCCACTTCTGGTAAACTCATTTCAGGCTTCAAATCATAAGTCGCAACCTCTTTTGGTGAATTAACTAAAATTCGCGTTTCGTTCGCAAATGGCTGTTGTTCACCACCATTAAAGAAATAAGTTACGTGGGGGTATTTTTCTGTTTCAGCAATTCTTAACTGTTTCAAACCCAATTTACTGATATATTCACCCAAGGTATTAGCTATCGCAACTGGCGGATAAGCGACTAAACATTCTAATTTATCATTATAGCGGGTCATGCTCACAAAACTAGCTAACTGCAGCTCTTTACGCTTAAATCCAGCAAAGTCTTTACCAATGAAAACATCACTCAATTGAACAGCACGATCTGAGCGATAATTAGCAAAAATAACGCTATCGCCAGAATTCATACCACTATAACCATTTAATACCGCAGGTTTAACAAATTCATCATTAACACCTTCAGCATAAGCTGCATCAATTGCCGCACATGGATTAGCAAAAGAAGTTGCGCCAATTGCATCTACCAAAGCTTGATAAGCTAATTCAACTCGATCCCAACGTTTATCCCGATCCATCGCATAATAACGCCCAGCCACCGTCGCAATTTTAGCCTTAGGATTAGTCACTAAAACTTCTTCTAACTGAGTAATAAAGTGTTTCGCGCTTTGTGGTGGCGTATCACGTCCATCTAAAAACACATGCACCCAAATATGTTGAATATTTGTTGATTGACTAGCCAATTTGATTAATTCATAAATGTGATTTTGATGTGCATGCACTCCACCATCCGACAAAAGTCCAAAAATATGCACTGTTTTAGTCGAGGTTGTTGCAAAAGCCGCCAAAAAGGCTGGATTGGTATAAAACTCACCGGTTTCAATTGCATAATCAATTTTGGTGATATCTTGACGCACAATTCGTCCAGCACCAAGATTTAAGTGTCCTACTTCAGAATTACCAAATTGACCTTTAGGTAAACCAACCGCCTGTTCTGAAGCATTAATTTTACCAAATGCATAATTCTGCATGTATTTTGTCAAATTTGGTTTAGCTGCGCCAGCTACCGCATTAAAATCATCGTCGCTCCGAATTCCGAAACCATCTAAAATTAAAAGTAAAGCTTTTTGCATAATATATTCTCATTCAAAAGTTATATAATTACTTTGAGCTTGTTAGCTCGGTTATTTTTTGTTACAATACAGGGTAAATTTTATTTCCATTATTTTTATTAAGTCTATATTTTAATATAAACATGAGGTCTCCATGCAATTAGATTATGCCAAAGCACAACAACTTATTCAAAATTCAACCGTCCTGTTTAATCAAGAACAATTATCTAGCGCACTCGACCAAATGGCCGCCAATATTGATCAAGAAATAGGTGATGAAGTACCAGTTTTTTTAACGGTTATGAATGGCGGCATGATGTTTGCCTCAGAGTTAACCAAACGCCTTAAAAAACCAATTATTATGGATTATATTCATGCCTCACGTTATGGTGATGCCCATTATGGTTCAAGCCATATTACATGGTTCAGACAACCTAAAGAATCGCTAATTCGCGGTAAGACTGTCTATATTCTCGATGATATTCTTGATGAAGGTCACACTATTGCCGAAATTAAACGCTTCTTAATGAATGCGGAAGCTAAAGAATGCAAAGTTGCGGTAATGGTCAACAAGGAAATTGGCAAAGAAAAACCAATTTATGCCGATCATGTCGGAGTTAATGCTCCTAATCACTTCCTATTTGGTTTTGGTATGGATATTTTTGATGTGAATCGAAATTTACAAGAAATTTACATCTACAACAATAATTAATTACAGGTAACCATAACTTATGTCATTTATCGCTATACTTTTAACTATTTTTCTTGAGCAACGAAAACTGCTCGGGGGAATTAGAGGCTGGTTTAACAATAAAATTGAGCAATATGCCAATTTATTTGTCAAGCGCGATTTCCAAACCGTACGCGAAATTCGCTTGTACTTTATTTTTGCATTGATTCCATTTTTATTAGTTACTATGTTATTAATGATTTTGCCATTAAATAGTCATCATCTTCCATATTTTATAATTAATTGCCTGTTATTCGTGCTGTGCGTGGATATTTTAGGCTGGAAAGATGAAGCCAAAAAAGCCAATCGCGGCAGTGATTTTCAACAATTTGTCCAAACTTTTGCTACTAAGTTCTTCGCAACAACATTCTGGTTTATGGTGCTCCCATCGGTATTAGGCGCAATTTGCTATCTAGTTTTAAATGCGATGGCAACTAAACTTCGTGCCCGTGGCGAAGAATCACTAGTCTATAGTGTAGTAGTTGACAAAATGTTATTCTGGATCAATCTAGTACCCTATACGGTGCTAATTATATTTATTGCGGTAGCAGGTGATTTTGAAGAAGTAATGCGCTATGCATTAGAGCAACGAGGTAAAGTAAAACTAAGCTTTTTCTACCTCGAAAATGTCTTAAATGAAGTTGCTTTTGTCGCAATTGGTAAAGACAAATTTGCTAAACCACACGCGATTGAAGACGATGGAATTGAAGATGTGCGCAGCACCAATAATCTCTTTGATCCAAAAGTCGTAGATTATGTGGTTGCCTTACTTTATCGCAGTGGTTTATTCTTTATTGCTTTTGTATCGATTATTTCAATAATCAACTTATTTTAGTCCGCATGAAAAATTTAATTTATGCTCTAATTAGCATAGGTTTAATTACCAGCGGATTTGCCGATGATATTTACCTTTACAAAGATAAAAATGGCAACTCCGTATATACCAATAAACCGGTTAAAAATGCGAAAAAATTAAATTTACCACCGCTCTCAGTGTATTCATCACCGATGAGCAAACGTGATTATGCGGCAAAAGGTTATACCCAAGCACCCAATGAGACTAAAAGCACCAAGATTTATACTAAAGATACCGCGCCAACTTATGGCAATGAGACCGGACGCCAACAAATTTTAAATGAAGAGCTGAATCGAGAAAAGCAAGCACTATCCGATTCTCAACAAGCGCTAACTACGGCTAAACAGACTAAATTAGCCAGTGAAATTAATCAACCAGAACAATATCAAGCACGGATTCAATCCCTGCAAGATGCAGTTACGGAACATCAGAAAAATATTTCTACTTTGAGTAAACAACTCGGGGTTAATAATTAATTATTAGGACTATTTATGAAAAGACATTTTCTTGAATTTGAAAAACCTATTGCGGAATTGACGAATAAGATTACTGAATTGCGCCAAATGCAAGATGAATCCGCGGTCAATATTTCTTCTGAAATAGAGTTATTACAAACTAAAGTTGAAGAATTAACTAAAGATATTTACAGCCAACTTGGTGCATGGGAAATATCACAAGTTGCGCGCCATCCACAGCGTCCACGGACACTCGATTACATCAATAATATCTTCACCGATTTTATTGAATTACATGGCGATCGCCACTTTGCAGATGATAAATCTATTATTGGCGGTATGGCTAAACTAGGTGAACAATCGGTGATGATTATTGGTCATCAAAAAGGTCGTGATACTAAAGAAAATTTAGAGCGCAATTTTGGGATGCCACGCCCTGAAGGTTATCGCAAAGCCTTACGTTTAATGAATTTAGCCAATAAATTCAAACTCCCGATCATCACTTTCATTGATACACCAGGCGCTTATCCTGGAATTGGTGCCGAAGAACGTGGCCAATCTGAAGCAATTGGACGTAATTTATATGAGATGGCGGGACTCGAAGTTCCAATTATATGTACCGTAATTGGTGAGGGTGGTTCGGGTGGAGCTTTAGCCATTGCAATTGGCGATCAAATTAACATGTTAGAATATTCGGTCTATTCGGTTATTTCACCTGAAGGTTG
>DPRZ01000118.1 GCA_003538525.1 Neisseriales bacterium | reverse complement strand
TACTGCTCAAGATTATATCTACAGATACTTGTCGCGTTGAGGCTTATTAAATGGTTTAAGCATACAAAAAGTGACGGGGTGCGTTAGCATCTCTAATTAATAAAATATACTGATTTAATGGTGAGTGGTAATGATAGGCGTAACCATGGAGTTATGTGGTTTTGAAAGGCAATTATTATGACAGTAAGTAATTTAGCATCAATCAAGAAGGTAATGGCAGAGTTACTAGCGGGAAAAATAACTTCGGATAAATCTGATGAGGAGTTACTTTCGTGGTTGAGTGATTCTAAAGTGGAAAAAGCGCAACTTCCAGTAAAAATTCAGACTTATCTTGATGAATTGCAAGAGATGGATAGTGATGGTAATGAAAGGCTTAAACTTAAAATTAAAACTCTTAAAAATCTGCCTTATGGAGTTATCGCAAAATATAATCAAAATATTCTGGAAATTGAAGAGGCTTTGAATAAATCTCATTATGGCATGGATTCGGCTAAATCTGTAATTTTAGAAACATTGCAGGCTGCAAAATATCGTGGAGAAGTTAAGCTTCCATTTATGTGTCTTTATGGTGCGCCAGGCGTTGGCAAAACTACTTTTTTGAAAGCCATTGCTAGTGCCTTGACAGTGCCAATTTATTTCATTAATATGACAGGAAAGTCCCCGAGCAATATTATTGGCACGGATTTCGTTTACAAGAATGCAGACGTTGGTTATATTGTACGTGGATTGCTGGAGTCTAAATGTATGAATCCTATTTTTGTCTTTGATGAAGTGGATAAACTAGCCAGTGATGACCGTTATGGATCTACTAGTGACACATTATTAGGGATTTGCGATTCTAGCCAAAATAATGTATTCAGAGATTTATTTTTGGATGTTGAGTTAGATATTTCTCAAGCAACTTTTTTATTTACGGCTAATTCAATTCAAAAAATTCCAGAAGCATTACGTAGCCGTCTGACGATGGTGGAAATTAAAGATTACAGCTTGTTTGAAAAATTCACAATTAGCAAACGACATATCCTTCCAAATAAGATTAAGGAGTTTCATCTTAGCGAGATGTTAGAAATCTCAGATGAGGCGATTAATTATCTAGTAGAAAGCTTGCAGATAAATGAGGTCGGTGAAAAAGAAGGTGGTATTCGTGAAGTAGCTAAGGCTTTGGAAAGAATGTTGATTAAAGCCGCAGCTGAATTAGAACGTAATCATTTGAACCATCTCCTAATCACCAAAGAATGGGTTATTGACAGGCTTGGAGTCTCTAAACTTGAAGAATTCCGTAAGCAAATTAATGATTCATTTAAGGTTAAGCCACTTAAAGTTGGACGGATTGGTACTGTTCATAGTTTGGGAGTTTTTTCTGAGATTGCCGGAAAAGTTGGCGATATAACCTGTCGTATTATTCCTAATGGAAGTGGTGCAATTGAATTTACTGGTCAGATGCTGGATGAGCCACAGGATGCGGCTAAAACGGCTTATAATTTCATTCGCGCCAATTACAGGTGTTTTGGAATTGAACCACACCTTTTAAGTTGCAGTGATTTTGTGATTCACTCGCATAATGCTGCGATCAAAAAAGACGGAGCCTCGGCGGGAGTTGTTTATGTGATTGCCATGTTGTCCGAAATTTTACGCCGTCCGGTTAGCGATGAAGTTGCAATGAGTGGTGCAGTTGAATTGGATGGTTCTATTACGCCAATTGGAGGGGTTAATTTCAAAGTAGAAGCTTGTATTCAGAATGAATTGAAAAAAATTTATTTGAGTAAACAAAATCAAAAAGATGTACCGCAGGAATACTTCAAATCAATAGACATTACATTAGTGGACAATTTGTTTGAATTAATTAGCTTGGTGTTTGACAATTTTGACTGGCATTGTTCCTTATGCGGTGAAAAGTTGTTCAAACACCAGTCAAAAACTGCCAATATTTCTTGGCTGCACCCAAATCAATCTAAATGTACCTATAAGCACCATTATCAAGATGCAAACGGTTATCCTCAGGAAATTAATGAGATTAAATAATAAGTATTAGCGAATAATATATGCAAAAAAAACAAGATATTGAAGAAATTTTGGAATCATTATTGGAGTATGGATATTACGATCCAGAAGAACGCTATGCCAATACAAATACCACATTGTTGGAATCCTTGCAGGATGTTGAACAAACTGAATACAGAGGGGCTTTCTCATTTTGTCTTAAACATAGCCCGCAGCAAATTGTATTTTTAGAAATGGACAGTAACGTTAGTTTTATTAAACTGTCAACTTATTTGAATGATTTTACTGAAAGTTTCCTTTTCAAGCAGGCATTTGTTACTGATTTTCTAAGGAAATATAATTGCGTATCCATTTACATCGATTCATGTTGTGATTTTCGTTTTGAGCAATTACTCTTTGTTCCTCTGAATAAAGAGCAATTTCTTGCTGCACTTGAGTTTTATGACCTAATGTTGACTAAATTTCATACCGAGTATCGCCGAACCTCTCGCGAATTGGCGATGGAACAAGAGTAAATATCCATGATTAATCCAAATACGTTTCGCTTATTTATCTCTTCAACTTTTGCGAACCTCAAAGATGAAAGAGATTTGTTGGCGCAATATGTATATCCACAACTCAAAAGATACTGTCAGAATAGGCGAATGCAATTTCAGGTAATTGATATGCGCTGGTCAGTTGACGATCGCGCCTCATACTCACACCAGACACTAGATATTTGTCGACAGGAAGTCATTAATTGTCGATCTCAGTCCTTAGAGCCGAATTTTTTACTCCTGTTAGCAGATAGTGGCTTTGGTCAAAACATGTTACCACCACAAATTGCGCACGACGAGTTTAAAAAAATTTTTGCCCAGGCCTTTACTGGTGATAAGGTTAATGGTCAGACCGTTAAAGTTGATAGCGATGAAAATAAGGTGGTTAAACACCCTGAACCGATTAGTTCCATTAAGAATCGTTTAGATTTAACTGCTCCAGCGGTAGCATGGGAGTCTAATCACGATAGTTCGCATAATGAACAGTATCATAAAAACCAGGAACAAGAAAACATCGGTGAATTAGATGAAAATAGTAACCAAAGTAAAAATAATGAAGAGGGAGCCCCTCCCGTAAGTGATGTAGTGCTGTTTCTTAAGTCAGTGTGCTATAAAATTGAACCAGCCATTAAAGAGATTGAAGAGGTACATTTTTATCTGGAAGAAAATGAATCTTTTCACATTATTTATAAAAAAGATAACTATAAGAATGAATGGGTACTTCAGCCCAGAATATTTCATGAGGGTGACATCTTCGCTATTCGTAAAGAAAGTATAGCTTGGTTGGAAATTTCCCAGAAACTGATTGGCGTTATACAGGCAAAGAACCCGCAATTAATAAAAACTGCCACGGCTTGGGAAGTTACAACTGCTATTCAGACCCTGCCTGCAGTTCTCCATCTCAGGAAGGGGAACAAGGATGAATTTAACAACCACAAGTGTGACATTGAGAAATACTACACGAAGCACATGACACATGATGAATATTACATTCGTAAAAACCTCCCTATTAAGAACTATCCTTATCTTAATCTAGATGAACTTGATCTCAGGACTTGGTATCGGGATGGTTTGATTAATAAAATACCCGTATTCAGGTTTAAACAAACCACTGGTGAAGATGCCAGTGTTAAGCAATTTATGACAGATTATCAAGACTGTTTCGATAATACTTACATAAATCTGAATAAACCTAAGTCCTCTGAATCTGAGCTCGTAACGATTGACACGTGGCATACGGAAATTTATAAGCGGCTAAAGGGTGATATTGAAAAGTCTTGGAATATAAGGAAACTTTTATTTGATGATCAGCAAGATTCAGACAAAAGTAAGGGTAGTGGGACAGATCAGCAAGATTCAAACCAAAGTAAAGATATTTTCTTTGATGATGAAGTTAAAGGCTTAAAGAAGCGGAAGAAATTCAGTGAAAATATTCTTGGTAATCGTGATTCTGGTAAAGAATACGAAAAAATTTTGCGACATGAATTTTCATTTGTGCGTTCCTATGAAATTGATCCATTAGATGCACTGGTTTTTGAAATCGATAAAAGCGGCGATGAGCTGGTTGACTTGCATTATCGTGTAATTCAGCAACTGTCTAAAAAACATCATCACAACAATCACTATTTGATTGAACGATCGCTAAGCGCAATTGCCTGTTGTGGTCATTATGGAATTGACGAGGAAGACCTAATAGAGATTCTCTCTTATGATGAAGATGTAATGCGTAATGTCAGTCATGATTTTTATCAGCGACAAGAGCAATTACCTCTGGCGCTATGGCTGAGAATTAAAAATCACTTTGCCAAATATATTGTTATCAAGCAATCTGATAGCTCCAGTATTGGAAAATTAATTATCGAAGATGAATTTTTTCGCCAAGCAGTTATTGAGTTGGGAAGTCTGAATTTCCGCAAAGCAAATTACGAAGTTAACCACAGCCGGATGATCACGTTTTTTGAAAAACGTTTTTATCAAGATTTAACCTTTAACTTGCCTGCGCGCAAAGCAAAAAAAACAAAAGGTTCTGATGATCGGCCACCTCAAATTGTCTATTGTGCGATTGAACGATTACCATTTCTTTATGGGCAGCTTGAAAAGTACCGTAAACTTTTTGAATTGTTGATGAATGAAGAATATCTAAAGTACTTTTGCCGATTTAAAGCCGAGACCTATCGGAATTCCATTACTGCGTGCTATGAAGAGCTCAAGTCATTTTATCAGTATCTGTCAAAAAGCAATCTTGATAAAGAAAAAGGTATGCAGTTTCTTCGATTACTGATTGTAATGAAGAGAGAAGCTGAAAAGGAGAGACCAGATAAGACTAATGTAAATGAAGATTTTGATGAATTGATTAAGTTGATTAAGTTGATTAAGTTGATTAAGAGTAATGAAGAGCTTAGCAAGCCTTCGGTGATTAAGATAAATGAAGAGCTTAGCAATCCCTCGGTGACGACGAGCTTCAATAAAGAAACCAAGACAGAGCCGCAGCTGTCTCAGCAGAACAACAATAAAGATGAAGTAGATAACGAGCAGCAGGAAGATAAACTTAAGGTGGGAACTATGAAAGAGCTACCTATTTCATCAGAAAACGTGCGGATAGATGCCGATAAAAAGTGGAGTTCCGACGAAAAAAAGGAAAATTTTAGCATTGAAAGCACGACAAAATCTAGCAATGATAGTGATATTATGCAAAACCCTGAGAAGATTACTTCAAACGAGGCCACTGCAACTCCAGACAAAGGAAGAGTGCTCAACAATTCTATTAGCAATAGCGCAGAAAACTCAGATCATGGTCAACAGATTAATGAGAAAGAGGATGGAATTCAAAAACGCAATAGTGAAACCAATAGTAAAACCAATAGTGAACCCCCTAAAGGTGGAATTGAACCAAAAATCAAAGTTTTGTACCCAGTCGATAAACTAGAGAAGACTTTTCTTGCAAAATTCACTAGCGAGCGCGAGCTATCACTAGATGTTGTCCTTGATGACCAGCTGTGGCTAGAGGAAATAAAACCTGACGACGATCGTAATCCGAAGTATCATGTTAAGGTAACAAAGAACGTACTACGACTGTCTGTTAGTGGTGTTAAGGACGGGAATGAGTGTAATGTTGTTGAATGTGCCGAATTAACTTTTACGGGTAGTATTAATGGAGAATGGTACATATTGTATAATAAATTACAACCTAAGAAAAAATTTAATGCTATCTTGTTTGAAAACCGTGAATCGAGTTTTAAATTCGATTTAGTTGAAATAATTCTTTGGTATCGTTTGAAAACTGAGGAGAATAAAAAACAGTATGATGAGTACGTTATGAATAAGTTATAATTAACGACTTATTTTACCAATTAAACATTTTAAAGGGGTAATAAAAGCTATGACAAGTAAGGAACATTCTGTTTTTGCAAGCTATGAATTGGCATTGATGCAGTTGCTGGAATTAGGGTACTATGATCCTGAAGATGAATACGCGACTAGAAATGAAGATTTTTTAAATAATGTTTTCACGACTAAAGACACTACAAAGAGTAGCACGTTTACTTTTAAATCTAAACTTTTGGGGCAGTACTTTACCTTGAATGCTGATTTTAAAAAAGACAATTATTTTCGGATTACAGCTTATTGGATTTTAGACGGTAAATATAAGAGTATGAGCGATCGACTTGTGCTTTTAGAGTGTATCAATAATCTTGCAAATAAATATGCTAGCCCAAAGCTCTATCTGGACAAAGATACAGACCTATGGTTTGACTTGCAAGTTTTTTTACCAATTGAAAAACAAAGTTTTAAAAACACTATTGAATTTTTTGACCAGAGCGTAGCGTCTTTACGCCGTGAACTTATAAGCACTTTTAACGATTTTAAAAAGGATAAACAATGAGTAATGCTTTAGCTAAATTAATGCCAAAAAAATCTTCTGGGGATTCTGTCGAAAAACAGCATATTATAGCGCTTCGGGAGTTGTTTGTAGATTGGATACGTGAATGTAAGGAGCTATCGCTTGATCCATCGAGAGAAGAGCAAAATAAAGAAATAGTCGACAAATTGAAGACTCCTGAGCTGGACAAATTAGAGGAATTTTTGGTCGTATATGATAGTATCAGCGATACGCGCATGTTATGTTTCTTAGATTCAGATTTACCATTCGTTAAATTCGTCGTTAATTATTCCAACCCATATGGTAATAACAAAGATGATCTTACTAAAAGTAACTCAATTACAGTTGCTAATAAATTTAATTGTACGATCAATTTTTTATTCAGTTGTGCTTCAGATGAAGATGGTGATTTGCGTTTTTCATATCGCGCAATGTTGCCGCTAAAAGATCAAGAAGTTTTTAAGAGCATGAGTAAACGAATTGCGATGGAATTAAATCGCATACCACAGTTAATTGCCGAATATATGTAACTTATATCAAGGAGCCTTTTAGCCTATGTCACACCACCATAACGATCACGGTTCTAAAAACAGGCTGGTAATTACCTTAATCATAATTGGGTTTGTGCTGGGTTGTTGGGGGTATTTTATCGAGTGCGACCCACATCAGCCTTGGTATAGCTCACTTGCAAATAGCGTCTATGAAACTTTTGGTTTATTTGAGCTAGAAATCCCGTATGGATTTATTGAGAAAACACACCACCACCTTCCTTGGCAACTAGAAATTGCTCGCTGGATGATTGCATTTGGTGTGTTAGGGTTTGTGTTTGGGTTATTAAATGTATTCCATTGGTTCAATCTGCTGTGCAACCGCTATCGGAATATTTTAGTGGTGGCTATTTTGAGAGCTCTATTTCAAAAGATGAATCAGGTTCTGGGCAACATCTGGCATAAGGTCTGCACAGGTGAGCGCTTTGTTTTTAAGCAGCTCGTGAGGCTTGTGAACTTTACTGCAATTATTCAATCAAGCAAATCAAAAAATTTCAATGGTGAGCTATACATTATCTGTGGAGCTGGTGAACGGGGTTTTCACATTTTGTCAAGCATCCGTGAGACTGAGGAAACAAAAAATCAAACAGTAATAGTAATTGAGAAAGATGCGACTAAACAAGGTTTGGAACGTTTTGTTAAAAAAGGTGCCCTATTAATCTTCGGCAGTGCTCTTGATAGTAAAATTTTGCAAAAAGCTGGAGTATTAACTGGATGTACAATATTTATTGTAACGAATGATGATTTAGTTAATCTGTCTATTGTAGGAGAATTGCAAAAATTAGTTAAAGGCAAGCCCGTTACGCCTGAAATCAAATGCTATGTCAATCATCAGCAAAATGGATTTTATGATCGTCTCAATCAGTTAAGTTCTGATCGCACTAACCTGAAATTTAAAGTTAAAGCCTTCAACACTTATGACAATGCCGTCAACAAATTGATGGAATCTCACAGTTTCACAAAAGACCTCGAGGCCGTTATGAGGACGCAACTTACCTCAGGGCCACATAAGAGTCTGCGGGTGTTGGTGGTGGGGGCAGATTTACTGGGACAAACAATATTAGTGAAGTTGATTCAGGTTTTGCATCTTGCGAAGTCCTCTCCTGTAACTTTTACTCTCGCGGATCACGATATCGAGCGTAAAATTCAGCAACTATACAATGCCTTTCCCATTCTTTCAGAAACCTATTGTCAAAAGTATTCCGAACACTATGCTTTTCGTAGCGAAGGACAAAATGAAAATGAACTGCTTAATTACTGGAAGATTGCTCCTCTAAAAATTGATACTTTATTATCTGAAGTGGAGTTTAATTACGATTTGGTAATTGTGGCAATAGACGGTGAAAATCAAATGTTGCTGGCTAATCAATTATATAGTGCATTCGTCGCACAGTTGAAATCGGATATATTCGTCTTCTCGAGTGAAAAAATTGGACTCTATGAAGCTATAATAGACACAAAAGCTCAAGACCATAACAGTTTGACTCATGAGCGTAGTATTCGCCAGTTTGGATTTCTCCATGATTCATGTAGTTTAGAGATGATCTTAAATAGTGACAACGAGGAGTATGCGAAAAGTAACAATAAGATTCATGATGCTAAGAAGCCATGGGATGAATTAAGCATGTTTGAACAAGACTCCAATCGTTATCAGGGATTATTCCTTAAGTTGATTGTCGGAGCCGAAATTAAACCTTTACTGGATGAAATGTTTAAAAAAGATGTTAATCAAGAACATAGTCAGGATGGTAAAAGTATATTGGATGACATTTGTGAGGAACATTGTAGACCTTCTCAAGCTAAAGGTGCTGAAAAACAAATTGAAGAGGATTTTAAAGAGTTTAAAGAACATGAAAGATTCTATGAACTGCTCGGTAGACTAGGCAAAGAAAATCTCATCAACTTGATAAAATCTAGCCATCGTCGCTGGAATACCTTTCAGCTACTTCACGGATTCAAGACTCAACAACTAGATGATGTAAATAAAACAAGCTATGATAAGCGCAAAGATGAATTATTAAAAACGCACTCCTGTATTACCAGCTGGGAGAGGAAAGTTCAGGTATCTGAGTACTATAAAAACAACTTCAAATCAGGAGATACCAAGATGATACTTAATGCGCTATACAATGAATTAACGCTATACATTGAATTGAAAAAAAAGAGGAATATTGACCATGTCAGCTAAGTTAAATTTACCACAGTTTCTCCGCATCCGTGCGGAACAACTTGCAATTAATCTGGAGCAGCTTCTAAATAATGAAGACCTTGAAAACAATGTAAATTGGTCTGCCAATCAATGGTCAAATGCTAAAAGTGAGGTACAATGTGCAGCAGACGCTATCATAGTTCGTAAAACACGAGCTAATGATTATGAAATTCTTATGATAAAACGGAGCTTTGCGCCCTTTAAAAATGGTCTAGCACTACCAGGTGGCTTGCGTGATTTTGGTGAATCACTGCAGCAAACCGCACAACGTGAAATGGAAGAAGAGACAGGTATTTCGGCTTTGGAATGTCTCAACCAGCGCATGTTAGGTGAAATAGAGTCCCGTGACTGGGATCCGCGTTTTGCCAAGGGGGTGAATTTGGTGGGGGTGAGGTTTGACGTTCCTGAAAATATCCATTTTAAAGCTGGAGACGATGCTGAGAGTGTACACTGGGTTAGTGTAGCAGAATTGGCTCATGGAGTACATCAGCTTGCGTTTGTGCATTCCTACTGGTTAATGTTAGCATTTAAGGATGAACCCTCGCTTGTTGAAAGATTTGCCGTGCTTACCCAAGTTTTAAGATGGCGTAATCAATTCATTATACACTTGGTTAATCAGAAACGCCAAGAGATTTTTGCTGAGCAAGCTGTACTTTTTGATAATTTGGGAGATCCTAATACGCCTTATCAATTAAAGTAATAAATTAAAATAAACCCGCGGATTATAATTATTCATTCTTGTAGCAGAGCAATGAGGCATTACGGTAAATCCAATATTACTTCCACAAAATGTTTGTTGTGCCTGATGTTAAAGTGCACTACTAAACCCAAATTAAAAACACGTTCACCGAAATAAAACTGCATAATGTTAGAAGCCATAATAAGATGGTTTGCACCATACCACTAAAATTGAACAAACTGATGTAATGATGGAAATACGGCCTTGCAAATTGCTAAACAATATGAATATGAAAAAATTGTTGCTATGATTAAAAAGCATATTTCAAAGTAATTATTTTAATGATTTAACTATGGAGAGACAGATGTTCGGTTTTTTTAATAATGATGATAAATTAAGTGATGCCTGTATAACAAATAATATAGCAATAGTCGCGAAGTTGTTAAAAGATGGTGCAGAGGTAAATGATCCTAATCGAGATGGACGAACTCCGTTAATGGAGGCATGCCAACGAAATCATTTTGAATGTGTGCAGTTGATATTGACTAATCGTGAGCATCCACAGCTTAATTTAAAAGATGATGATGGTAATACGGCACTAATGCTGGCAGCAAAGAATAACGCGGTTAATGCTGCTGCCATGTTAATCGAAGCTAGGGCAGATAGATGGATAAAAAATAGAGCTGGTAAAACTGCTATGGATTTGGCAAGTGACAATGATCAAGATTATATTTCACGTTTATTAAGTGGTGAAGAACTTATTGATATTATCAATGCTGAAAAGCGCAGTCAACAATTCTCAGACATGATACAAGATATAGTTCATGGTGAAAAACTCTCCAAGTCTCATAAAGAAGAAGATGATGACGAGTTATGGCAGCCAGAAGTTAGCAGTTCCAAAGCGGTTATTTCGAAAAAAACATTTAATCCAAATGCAGCCAACAAAGCAATTGCAGAATTAAATAAGCTAACAGGTCTGCAAAATGTAAAAACCGAGGTCAATAATTTTATTAGTTCGGCATCTAATAATATGAAGCGTAAACATCAAGGTTTACCAATATTGCCATTGACACTGCATATGGTATTTACTGGTAATCCAGGGACTGGTAAAACTACTGTTGCAAGAATAATTGGTCAGATTCTTTTTGCATACGGTTATTTATCCAAAGGTCACATGATAGAAGTTGACAGTAGTGGACTAGTCGCTGGATACGTTGGGCAAACGGCTCTTAAAACTGCGGCAGTGGTTAAAACTGCGATTGGTGGTGTTTTGTTTATTGATGAAGCCTATACACTATCAGCTGGTAGTGGGAATAATAATTTTGGACAAGAGGCAATCGACACGCTTTTAAAAATGATGGAAGATAGTCGGGATGATTTAATGGTGATAGTTGCTGGTTATCCAAATCAAATGAAATCATTTGTTGCCAGTAATCCTGGGCTTAAATCACGATTTAATACTTATATTAACTTTGAAGATTATTCTGATCAAGAATTATTAAGGTTTTTTGAACAATTATTGAGTGAATACAAATTTACGCTCGATTATGCAGCTAAAGAATTATTATTATTGATATTTGCGAATCAAAGACAGGATATTGCGTCATTTGCTAATGCTCGAATGGTTAGAAATGTTTTTGAAGAATTATGTAAAATTACGGCATCACGTAACTCAGGTATCGCTGTAGTAAACAACATCAACAAAGATGATATTAGCGTGTTAATGAAAAAAATTGGCGTTGCATTACCGCAAATTGTCAATATTCAAGAGAATAGTGCCTTGATAGAGTTACGTAATATGATTGGTCTTGAGACGGTGAAAGAGCAAATTGGAAAGCTGATAAGTTTGGCTAAAATGAATCTGATGCGTAAACAAAAAGGGCAAAAAGAATTACCGATGAATCTGCATATGGTCTTTACAGGTAACCCAGGGACAGGTAAAACTACCGTGGCTAGATTGGTCGGCAGTATTTTGCATGATCTTGGCTATTTATCTAAAGGAAATTTGGTCGAAGTTGATAAGTCACAAATGGTAGCAGGCTATGTTGGACAAACTGCTATCAAAACTACTGAGGCTGTTCGTCGAGCAATTGGTGGGGTGTTATTTATTGATGAAGCCTATACGCTATCTTCTGGTAATGGCTCGAATGATTTTGGACAAGAGGCGATAGATACATTGCTTAAATTAATGGAAGATAATCGTAGTAATTTAGTTGTGATAGTGGCAGGTTATAAAGATGAGATGAATACGTTCATTAGCTGTAATCCTGGTCTTAAATCTCGTTTTAATATGCATATAACGTTTATTGATTATACAGACGATGAATTGCTGCAAATTTTTAATGATATGTTAAAAGAATATGATTTAAAAATGGACCAGGTTGCTGAAAAAGCTCTACAAAATATTATTGTGCGTTTAAAACTTAATGAAACTAATTTTGCGAATGCTCGAGAAATGCGCAATATTTTTGAATCTGTTATCGGAGCGATGGCGATTCGTACGCAAAATACTGGTGGTGATGTATCATTTATCACAATAGATGACTTTACTGAGTGCGTATAAATCAGTGGGTGGTTTTGAGATAATTTATGTATTAAATATTGTATAAGGGTTCGGTTATGTCTTTTTTGGTTGGGGTATTGAGTGGGGTTTTTGCTTTATTCATTGGTTCAATTGGGTTGTCTATGCTCAAATGGATTGGTGCAATAGCATATTTTGGAAATTGGCTGTTTTATGTTGCGGCTATCTTTGTACTGGTTTTAGGTGTGATTGGATATAGTGTCGGTAGTAGCTATGCTCGCGATAACGAGGGAGATTTTGTTTATGGAATTAAAAAACTTTTAAAAAGACACCCTTTACTCAGGTTGTTGTTAAGTTTATTTTTGTTAGTCGCAACTGGTTATTTAACTTATCATATTTGGCTGTATTGTAATAGTAAATATCCACCTAAAATTGCGATCTTGATTACGGTGGTTGGAGTTCTATTTAATCTTATTTATCTAAGTTCTTTTGCCAAGCTTTGGAGAAGTTTAGTTAGTAATGAGGGAAATTCTGCTGGGATTGCTACGGTCAGTGCAATTGCTCTTATTGTAATGTTGGGTTTGGATTATTCTTATCTTCTTGCGCCTGCTCTAGGTTGGACACCTTTAAGTAAGATTGGAGCCGTTAGCAAGCCAGTTGTTTCACATTTAGCGCCTGATGTTAGTCCTAAGCCAGTGGCTAGTGTGGTTAAACAACAAGTTAAAAAGAAAAAACCTAAGAAAAAGTCAGTCAAAAAGAAGAATTCATCAACTACTGCTGCGGCAACTGAGATTGCACCAACGTATAATGAATTTTGAGTTAAAGAAGATAAATAATTTAGAATGTAGATAAATGCCAAAAGTTAATAATGGTCTTATAACAGAACAACAGATAGAAAATCAGTTGATGCAAACTAACACGCTGATTTTTAATGCGATCATAAACAATGCTAAAGAGGTATTTAAAGCGCGAAAACAGGCAGTAACAAAAATTTCAATTGTTGAACTTAACGCGCCAACAGAAATGCCAACTTATACGCTCAATAAAGAAGGTAAGCTGATTTTAGAGCTTTATCCAATTCCTATCTTAGCCGCTGGGATTTATGCTATTGCACAACAACCTTTATCTGCACTAATAGCATCAAATAAAATTTCTAATGATATTAAAGAGGATATTAATTTAATCAAGACAAACGCATGGTGTATTGGAAGCCTTGAGCAAGCAGTAAAACTATATGGCGTTGAGATTAGGCGGTTACCTATTCAAAAAATTAAGTCCTTAGATATTATGACTATCCAAACTTTAAAAATACAAGAAATGGTAAAAATTGCAACCGTAGATATGCTATATATTACGCAAGAGATTATGAATAACTTTCAACCGAATAAAAATGGTATAGTTAGGTTGAAGTCAAAAGATTCACAGGGCAGTGGATTTGAGTTTGAGCTTACCGATGGCATGTATGTTGCGAATTACGGTAATGGTGAGATTGCGCCAATTCAGCAATTAGATTATGATAAAACATATATAAAATAAAAATGCATAATATCACTAACTTCATGGTACAGCAAATTTATATGCGTTAGTGAAAATTTTAGGAGATAATTAAAATGTCCTGTTTTTATCTATGGTCAATAATTTCTGGTTTGGCAGGAGGTGACATCACAGAATTTAAAAGAATTTACCAATCAGACGTTAAAGTGGAATATTTCCATTTTTTAAACCAATATAAGGTTACTGATGAAAAAGAAATTTTATTAAATG
>DPRZ01000273.1 GCA_003538525.1 Neisseriales bacterium | reverse complement strand
GCTCATTGTACAATTGCGCGTTCATTACCATGTTTTTTGGAATTCACTCCGTTAGGCATTGATAAAGGCGCAGCAATCCAGGAAATTTGTACACTCTTAAATCATCCAATCGCAGCAACAGTCGCATTTGGTGATGGTAATAATGATAAGACAATGTTGCAAATGGCTGGCGTTGGTGTGGCGATGGAAAATGGACGTGCTGAAGTTAAAGCGATTGCGGATTATATCGCCCCAAGCAATCAACAAGATGGCGTAATTGTGGCAATTGAGAAATTTTTACTTCAGGAATAAAATTTCTAGCTAGCGAATGAGATGCCTTTTATGGAAAGAAATTATTTAAAATGAGCAAAAAAATAAATGCGAAGAACTTAAAGTACGTGTTACCCAGTTTTTTTACAGTACTAGCCATGATGTCTGCATTTTATGCAATTTTACAAGCGGCATCAGGGTTTTTTAGCCATGCCGCTTATGGTATAATTGCGGCAATGATTTTTGATAGTTTAGATGGACGTACCGCGCGTTTTACTAATACTTGTACTGCATTTGGGGCTTCGTTAGACAGTATTGCGGATATGATGGCCTATGGGGTTGCTCCAGCGATTATGATGTATTGTTGGGGTCTATTTCGGTTGGGTAAAATTGGTTATTTGGTGTGTTTTATATTTTGTGCTTGTGCTGGATTACGCTTAGCACGCTTTAATGTAATGATTGGGATTGTTGATAAGCGTTTCTTTCAAGGGCTTTCATCTACTATAGCGGGTGGTTTTATCGTAACGTTTTTGTTGACTTGTGTGCAACATGGAGTTTATGGTTTACATACGTTATATTTTGCCGCTGGATTAACTGTAGTTACTGCACTTTTAATGGTCAGCAATGTTAAATTTTATAGTTTTAAAGAAATTCACGGTTCACCTAAAATTATTGCCTTGGTTTTAAGTATCGTCTTGGTCTTACTCATTATGCTTACCTATAAATATAAAGGTTTAATCGTATTTGGGCTTTTGGCTGGATACATCGGGATAAATTTATTATTACAGCCATTTTATAAAACTAAATTAGTTGTTAATTAAACAATTTAATTAGTGCGCTATTGACGCAATATTAAGCTAATTTATTGTTGTTCTAAGGCCCATAGAATGTGTTCCGCAACTAATGGACTTGAGTTAGGGAGTGCTAATTCTAATGCTTGTCTAATTGCGTTTGATGGCGCTGCGTTACCTAAGCCAACCGCTATATTTCTTTGCCAGGCTTGATAGCCTATCCGTAAAATTGGGCTGCCTTGCAGGCGCTGTTTAAATTCTGTTTCACTCCATGCAAATAGCTCCAATAAACTACTTGAATCAAGTTGATTACGGGGCGTAAAATCGTTGAGTTGACTGAGTTGGCTAAATTTATTCCATGGGCAAAAGAGCTGACAATCATCACAACCATAGATACGATTACCAATTTTACTGCGTAGTTCAACTGGAATTGCGCCAGGATTTTCAATGGTTAAATAAGCAATGCATTTGCGCGCATCTAAAACATAGGGCGTGACAAAAGCTTGGGTTGGGCAAATTTCGAGGCATTTTTGGCAACTTCCGCAATGTTGGGTAGTTGCTTCATCTGGCGGCAGCGGTAGGCTGGTAAAGATCTCGCCCAAAAAAAACATGCTACCGTGATTTTTATTAATTAGCAGGGTATTTTTACCGCGCCAGCCGTTGCCCGCTTGGGTAGCTAGTTGAACTTCCATAATTGGCGCTGAGTCGGTAAACACGCGATAGTTTTGCTCAAGTTGGTGAGTAGCGAGAAGCTGATTAATCCACTGGGCATATTTCTGTAATTGTTGTTTGACAACTTTATGATAATCGCGCCCCAGCGCATAACTTGAGACATAAGCGTGGTTGCTATCCTTGAGTCGTTGCTGGTGGCAGTTTATATTTTCGCTTAAATAGGGCATTTTTACGGAAATAATTGCTAAAGTCGTTGGGTGTAGTTCCGCTGGGTGGTATCTTAAATTTTGATTATTTTTAAGATAAGTCATTTCACCCGCGTAGCCGTTGTTAAGAAATTCCGCAAACTTGCTTTGCGCCTGCTGATCAATGATTATTGAGGAAATCTTAGCTTCCATAAAGCCAAACTCAATGGCTTTGTCTTTAATCTGGTCTTTGAGTATGTTATAATTCACTTTTATTTTTCTATAAATACTAATATTTTATGCAGTATAAATTTATTTTGAATGATTTGGAGACTACCCAGCGCTTAGCTAAAGGGATAGCACAAGTGATTGTACCAAATTTTGTGGTTAGCTTAAGTGGTAACTTGGGCGCGGGTAAAACGACCTTAACTCGCGAGGTGTTACGCAACCTTGGTATCACTGGTTCAATTAAAAGTCCAACCTTTACCTTGGTTGAACCCTATCAATTGCCAGATTATACGCTGTATCATTTTGATCTCTATCGTTTTAGCGATCCTGAAGAATGGTTTGATGCTGGTTTTGATGAGTATTTTTCAGTTCCGCAAGTTAGTTTTATTGAATGGGCCGAAAAAGCGCAGGGTTTAATTCCGCAAATTGATTGGCAAATTACAATTAGTTTTAAGCATAATCTTCGTGAATTAATTATTGATTCTTTAACTATTACAGGTGATACATGTCTTACGAAATTGATCAACAGCGACGTAATTTAATTAAATTTGGAATGTTTTCAGGTTTAACTTTACTCATTAGTAGCAAAAAATCTGCGGCGGATAATTTAATCGATCAATTTGCTAATGACAGTACCAATCAAATTATTTCGGTACGGATTTGGCCATCAGATGTTTATACGCGTCTAACCATTGAAGCCGAGCAGGGGATTAAAGCGAAATTTTTTAATCTTGCCAATCCAAATCGCTTTGTAATTGATATTTTAAATTCAACCTTAAATACGGTATTAAAAAATCTCTCGAATAATGAATTTAGCAATGACCCAATTATCAGCGGGATCAAAGTTGGTCAATTTAATCCAACCACGGTGCGAATTGTAATTTATGCGAAACAACCGGTGTCGGCACAAACCCAGACTATTGATCCTGTACATTTGGGCAGTGTTAATTATAAATATCGCTATGTTTTTGATATGTATCCAGCCAATGCTATAACTAATCATGATGAAAGCTTACCATTAAATGATCAGTTGTTGGCTTTTTTACAGCTGAATGCCGATCAAGATAAGCCTGGTGTTGAGTCAAGTGCTAAATCCACAATTGCGAAACGGGCACAAGATTATCCAGAAATTTCTGCACCACCAGCTAATCCACAAGTTGAGCCGCAAAAAGGTAAATTGCTGGTGATGATTGATCCAGGGCATGGCGGGGAAGATCCTGGAGCAATTGGCGCACAGGGAACCAAAGAAAAACACATCGTTTTGGATATTGGTAAGCGGTTGCGTGATCTAATTAATGCCAGCAGCAATATGCAAGCGCAAATGACGCGCACGCAAGATATTTTCATACCGTTAGGTACACGAGTAGCAATTGCGCGCAAAGTTAAAGCCGATATTTTTGTTTCGGTTCACGCCGATGCTTTCACTTCACCAGCAGCACGTGGTTCGTCGGTGTTTGTGCTATCGGATAGTGGCGCGAGTAGTGCCTTTGCTAAATACATGGCGGTTAGCCAGAATAATTCCGATTTGATCGGCGGAATGTCATTTCAAACGCGCGATAGTGCGGTTAGTCGAATTTTATTAGATATGACGCAAAGTTTTACCATGCGTAAAAGCACCAAATTAGGACAAAGTATTTTGGCTCAACTTAAGCAAATTAATAAGCTACATAATCAAGATATTGAACGCGCTGGATTTGCGGTGTTAAAAGCTCCAGATATTCCCTCTATTTTGGTGGAGTCGGCCTTTGTCTCGAATCCAATTGAAGAAAATTTGTTACGTACTGAGGAATTTCGCCAGAAAGTTGCCCAGCAAGTTTTTGATGGCTTACAAAATTATGCCAAGACCAACTATAAATTAGCATGACCAAGATCATTCTCTTCAATAAGCCTTATGGGGTAATTTGTCAATTTTCGCCGAATCCACCGCATCCAACTCTGAAAGAATATATCCAGCTAGCTGGGGTTTATCCTGCTGGGCGCTTGGATACCGATAGCGAGGGTTTGTTAATTTTAACTAACGATGGAAAATTGCAAGCGCTAATTAGCGAGCCCAAGCATAAGAAATATAAAACCTATTGGGTGCAAGTTGAAGGCATTCCGAGCGAAGCGCAGCTGGCACAATTGCGTGCGGGTGTTGATTTGGGGGATTTTATTAGTGCTCCAGCTAGAGTTCGTTTAATTGCTGAGCCGCAAAATTTGTGGGAACGCACACCACCAATTCGCGAGCGCAAGAATATTCCAACTAGTTGGCTGGAATTAGCGATTTGTGAGGGTAAAAATCGTCAAGTAAGACGAATGACTGCGCGAGTAGGCTTGCCTACTCTGCGTTTAATTCGTGCCGCCATTGGTGGGGTTAAGCTAGCTGATTTAACACCAGGTAAATGGTGTGAAATCAGCTCTGCCGAATTTATGCAGCAATTTAATTGAAATTATAGGCAGTTACAATCGGGGAGCGCTGTAAATCTTGATCATTAAACGCTTCATAAAAAGATAGACTCAAAAAGCCACCAGCCAAGTTAAATACTTGTGTATAGCCGAGATTTTGTAACATTAATACCGCGTTATAACTGCGTTGACCGCTGCGACAATGGATGTAAATTGACTGATCGCGTGGTAGTTCATTTACTCGCGCTCTTAATTCACTGAGTGGAATATGCAGAGAATTAATAATTCGCCCTTTGGCTAATTCAGCCGCTTCACGAACATCCAGAATCAAGGCATCTTGCTGCACCAATTCACGGACTTGAGCAACGCTAATTTGTGCAAAGGCACCATTTAATAAATTGCTGGCAACATAACCAGCCATATTGACAACATCTTTGGCGGTGCTAAATGGTGGGGCATAGCATAATTCCAAATCGATTAAATCCTGCACGGTTGCGTTAAATTTAATCGCGGTTGCAATTACATCGATACGTTTATCGACATTGCCCTTGCCGATAGCTTGAGCACCAAGCACACGTCCAGTGACTTTTTCAAAGAGTAATTTAAAAAACATGGTGTGATTAGTTGGCATTAGGCTAACTTGATCATTAGGCGTAATCATCACAATTTCATAGTCAAGGTTCATTTTAGTTGCTTGAATGAAGCCTTCGGTTAATCCAGTTGAAGCAGCATTATAATCAAAAATTTTGATACACGATGAGCCAAGGTAACTTAAGTTTTTAAATTCTTTACCATTAATATGATCTGCAACCCCACGTGCTTGAACTTGCGCAGGCCAAGCTAAGGCTAATTTAAATTTATCCGCAAAGAGTGCGCCACTAACTTCAATCGCATCACCAACCGCGTAGATGTCTGGATCGTTGGTTTGACATGCGTCATTTACGGCAATTGCACCAGTTTTACCAATGGTTAATTCGGCTTGTTTCGCTAAATCGGTTTCAGGTGCAACGCCAATTGTCATGATTAGCACATCTGCCAGCACTGTTTTGCCTGAGCCAAGAATAACTTGATCTTGAGCAAAGGAGTCAACTTTATCATTTACAATTAGATCAATCCCGTGATCATTCATTTCTTTATGGAGAATTTGCACCATATCATAATCAAACGTGCGCATGATTTGCGGCATGGCTTCAATTAAGCTTACCTTATAACCAGCTTCACGAAGATTCTCGGCAACTTCAATTCCAATAAATCCGCCACCAATAACCGCAATATTGCGTGGCGTATGCTCAAGAATGGATTGTTTTAATTTAGTAATATCAACGACATTTCTAACCGTGAAAATATTTACGAATTCTTTGCCCGGAATTGGTGGCACAATTGGTTTTGCGCCTGGTGATAAAATTAATTTATCATAGTTTTCGGTATAAATTTCATTGGTGAGGACATTCTTTACGCTCACGGTTTTATTTTTGCGGTCAATCGCAATCACTTCATTGTTTACCCGTGCTTGAATGTTATACTGTTTAAGGAATTTTTCTGGTGACATTAAGACTAAACTGTCAGCATTTTGAATTGTATCGCTCAAATAGTAGGGAAGACTGCAGTTTGAAAATGAAACGTGTGGTCCACGCTCAAACATAATAATTTGGTCGTTTTCACTATGCCGGCGTAAGCGCGCGGCGGCAGATGCTCCACCTGCGACTCCACCCACGATGAGTATTTTTTGTGTCATGTTATGATCCTAAAGTTAATAAGTATTGATGACGGTATTTTAGAATAAACTAATATACATTGTCAACTAGTATATTTAAGGGAAATCTAAAATACTAAATTCATGTAAATAAAGCTACTGAAGTAGTTAGTGATTTATTTTTACGGTTGGTGAATTTGTTGTTTGTGAGCGGTGTTTTAGATAAGACTAATTTAAAAAACCACCCTAAAAGAGTGGTTCGTGTAAAAGTAATTTACATGGCGATTGGTTTAGTATTCATTCTGTTCAAAAACCGTTTGTGCGCGACCAACGATTAATGGATCAACTTGACCAATTTGAGTAACATCTTTCTTAGCATAAGGGATCTTTTGTAAAATAAAGCGTAAGCCATTTAGACGGGCGCGTTTTTTACAATCTGACTTAATTACCGTCCAAGGTGCATCGGCGGTATCCGTTGCAAAGAACATTGCTTCTTTAGCTTTGGTGTAGCTATCCCATTTGTCTAATGAAGCTAAATCGACTGGAGATAATTTCCATTGTTTTAATGGGTGAACTTGACGTTCTTTAAAACGGCGATGTTGTTCTTTTTGACTAACCGAAAACCAGAATTTAATTAAGTGAATTCCGCTGCGTGATAACATTCGTTCAAATTCAGGTGCTTGACGCATAAATTCATTGTATTCCTCATCACTACAAAAGCCCATCACACGTTCAACACCAGCACGGTTATACCATGAACGATCAAAAAGCACAATTTCACCAGCTGTTGGTAAATTTTGAATGTAGCGTTGGAAATACCATTGACCACGTTCGGTTTCGGTAGGCTTTTCAAGCGCAATTACGCGTGCACCGCGTGGATTTAAATTTTCCATGAAGCGTTTGATCGTACCACCTTTACCAGCTGCATCACGTCCTTCAAATAAAATTACAACTTTTTGACCAGTTTCTTTAACCCAGGCTTGAAGTTTCAATAATTCAATTTGTAAACGATATTTTTGTTTTTCGTAGGTTTTTCGTGACATCAAATTTAGGTAAGGATAAGCACCTTTGCGCCAATCTTTAGCTAAAATTTCATCAGGATTTAGCTTGCTGTTACGTAGATCTTGTTTATTACTATTTTTCAAAACTAGATCGCGGACAGCAGCAACATCATCGGGAGAAAGACCTTCTAAAATAGCTTCAATTGACTCCATTAAATCATCTTTTTCGCCAACTTGAGCATGAGCAACAATATCTGCCATGGCGGATAAATTGCCTTCTTGTGCAGCAATGATTGATTTAGAGACACGGAAGTTTTCAATCCCCGTATTGGTTTGATTTGGAGTCACATCGCCTGCAGAGACCTTACGAATGCTGGCGGCATCTTCAATTTGAGATTCAACTGCATTGAAAGTAGGTTTAGCTGGAGTAGTTTTTTTACGAGCAGGAGCAAGTTTTGGTTTGTTAGTTTTTTCCATGGTAGTCCTTATTAATTGTAGAGTAATAAAAGTTAATGGAGAATTGAGACAAAATATTTG